>JAGRNJ010000148.1 GCA_020440825.1 Leptospiraceae bacterium
TGACCTGCCCGGTGCGCGCCAGGCTGCTGATAACAAAGCCGATCAATTGCTCTCGGCATTCCTGAAAATCTTAGGGTTATGAGCCGAAGGGCAATTCAACAGGCGGCTCGGGGGCATTTTCAAAAAATACATTCATATCATGAATCAAGTCATCATTCAGTTCATAGACAATCAGCTCTTGCAGATAGAATTGAATGAACTCAACGGGATACGGATATTTTTCTGCTGCGGTTGTGAAAATTTCAGAGTCAGAATCTGATCGTTCCAGGGCGAGGCGTAGCAGTGCATTCAAAGCCTGCCGCTTAGATTCATTGGTCGTCGAAGGGAAGCACCAGAGAGCATAAACAAAACTGCGTTCTGTAATTGTATTGTATTCACTGCCAAGATCAAAAGAAGGTTCATATCGCTTATTCAAGGCTATATCGCCAATTGTCAAAAAACCTTCATAGTCGGTTAATCCGCGTGATTCAGGCATATACTGCACTGGGTCAATAATTTGAATTCTCGGAAGTTTAAGTCCAAGAGTGGTATACAGATATAACAACATTGCCTGGGAACTGCGGGTCGCAAAAAAATATCACAATAAATTGTATCGATCAGTGCGAGGGCCTCTTCAAAAGAACGTTCCGCATTGTCTTTGCTGGTAATCAGGCGGATGGACTGTACTTCTGCATGGGCGGCGATACAAAAAGTGGGCAGAAACTGCAGCTGTTCACGATGCCGCCAGTATTCGATCGATGAAATGAGGGCTAAATCAAGCTTACCCTCAAGTAATCGTGAGGCCAGTTTTGACGGAATATCGGGAAAAATCTTAAGAGATTCAAAGGCAGGCATTTTGGCATCGCGCAGAAACTCCAGTGATTTTCGATATGGCCAGGCATTCAAATAGTCGACTATTCCGATATTCACAGACCATAGTTCTGATTCGATCGGGCGTGAGAATTATTTACTGATTTACCCAACGGCACGGGCAATTAAAAACTTCTTGATGGTCGATATTCTGAATGGGTTTTGACGTCATGCAAGAATTTAATCGGCCTGCGGTACAGGTCAATATGTTTAAAAAAGCGAACCCCTGTGAGGCAACGCTCATTGAAAACCGGGTTTTGTGCAATGAAGGTCCAGAGGGAGAAGTGCATCATCTGGTATTTGAAACTCCGGGACTGGAATTTCTCGATGGCCAGAGCATCGGGGTGCTGCCGCCGGGCATTAATGAAAAGGGAAATCCTCATGCTGTTCGTCTTTATTCGATTGCCTCTCTCGGCAATGATTCTTCTGCAACTGCATCTCCCGCGGCAGAAAAATTAGCCCTGTGCGTCAAACGTGTGTTGTATAATGATCCTGAAACCGGGGAAGAAAAAAAAGGTGTGGCTTCAAATTTTGTATGTGACCTCAAAGCAGGGGATACGGTCAGTATGACCGGGCCAGCCGGCCGAAAGTTTTTATTGCCGGTCGAAGAAGAAGTTCACCGCCCCTATGTATTCTTTGCGACCGGTACCGGTATTGCTCCCTTTCGAGGATTTCTGCGCAGGCTCTTTCATGTAATTCCAGATTTTAAGTCGCCCGTTTATCTATTGTTCGGCGTGCGCACTTCAAAAGAACTTCTATACGATGAAGAATTGTCACAGTTCGACAGCCATGAGAATTTTCATTATCTGAAAGCATTGAGCCGGGAGCAAAAAAACTCAGAAGGTGGTAGAAAATATGTTTTTCACCTTATAGAAGAGCACGAGCAGACCTTGTGGCCGGTGTTGAGTAACCCCGAAACTTTGATCTATATATGCGGACTCAAAGGAATGGAGGCTGGTATTGTTCATGCAGTGCGCAGCATTGTCGAAAAACATGGCGGCAATGTAGAAGAAGTACTG
>JAGRNJ010000149.1 GCA_020440825.1 Leptospiraceae bacterium
AATTTGAATAAATACAATTTCAAGGAACTTGGTTTTTTTATTTCACTAGGCCCCTTCGATGGGCTGGGCTATATGCTGATAAAAGAAATTATGCTGAGCGGATTGCCCGCTTTCGCAGTAAAGGAATCTATCGAATTACAATTCGACCTTTTTGTTCAAGGGTTTGATACCTACCCGCCATTTTTACTATAGAAAAAATAAGTTAGAAGATTCTTCACTGCATCGCCTTAAAGAAAAAAAAGAAATGGTCGTGCAAAATAATAAACCCAGCTGATTCTCAAGTCTTTTAAATCTGGTTCGACAGAACTCTGTTTAATTTTGATGAATTGTCTCTCAAGGCTGTCGACCAGTTTCTTCTCTGTAAACTCTATCATTATTTCAAGATTTAAAAACAGGCTGCGCGGGTCCAGATTCGCTGAACCTGCAAGAACAACCTTATCTATCAATGCCAGTTTTGAGTGGTTGAACCTGCCTTTTTTCTCATTCCTAAACTTCTCAAAAAAGAAGATACGCACTCCCTTTTTTTTCAGTTTGTAAGCCATCGACTCTGAAATAAGCCGAATGATTCTCGAATCAGAGATGGCGGGTAAGAAAACACAGATTTCAACACCTGCTTTTTGCTTTTTTTTGAGAAGCCTTTGCCAGCTGCCGGGAGGTATAAAATATGGAAACATCAGCCAGATTCTTTGCCTGGCTTTTTGTATGTGGAGTTTAGCACTTCTTGAGATCAGAGCAGGAGTTCGTTCCAGAGAAGAAAAATATTCTCCTCTTTTTGTCTGGCGCAATAAAAGTCTCTTTATTTGAGATTTCTTGAGATCATACCAGGTCTTGACAAATTGTCTTCTAATCTTGACGGCCAAATTTTGATTTTTAAATACAATAGCAGAATCTAACCAGCGCGATTCACCCATCGAAGTATATGAAGCCTCTTTCATTAAATTGAAACCACCGATTGCAATGGTTTTATTGTCGACCAGAAAGATCTTACGATGATCTCTTCTATACAGTGAGTAAAAATACCAGCGTATATGATTTGCAGGAGTAAGCAAGAATCTAAAAACCGGGTGTAGCTTTCGACTGACCAGTGAAGCAGGAAAGTATCTCTTTACTATTACCCCACTCTCTCGTAGACTATTTATCAATTGAACAGGATTCGGTGTCGAACCAAAACTGTCATAGATAATCCTTACATGTACTCCGCGCTGTGACGCCTTGCAAAGCGCATCACAAATTTTTCTACCAAATTCAAAATCCTGGAAAATATAGGTCTCGATCAGAATTGACTTCTTTGCAGTCTCTGCCAGTCTTATGATCTCCTGAAAAAATCGGTCTCCCTCAGTTATTAATCGCATAAACTTGTTTGATTTTTTCCAGTATCGGTAGCTGGTTTTCAGGTTGGCTTAAAAGAGTATTATGCATTTGTTTTAAAGCATCACGCAAAACTTGAAAATTCAAACTGCGAATCTTATTCTCAGAAAACGCATCAAAAATCAAGGCCTGCAGATCTTGCAGAGCTCCGGCTTTTACCAGGCAAAGATAGACAAAACCGGCAATTTCACGGCGCATCAGAATTGACGAAAGAATTTTAAACTCACGAGGTGACAGAGTTTTTATCGAAGTGGCATTTTCATTGATAATTGTATCACAGGTGTAATGATAGATGTTTCCATTTTTTGCAGGAAACACAGATTCGATTTCTTCACGACGAACAGTATGCAGACCGGAGAATGGTATCTGCAGAAAGGCTGGGTTCTGCTGATATTCGAAGCCAATCAAAACTTTGTCTGCTTCGAGTATATAGCTTTTTCGCACATATATTTTTAC
>JAGRNJ010000014.1:0-36209 GCA_020440825.1 Leptospiraceae bacterium
GATGAGGCAAATGATCACCGCAGGAAATCGTTACTGCAGGCAAAGGTGGGGGCAGATTCCTGTCAACAATGCGATCATAGATGAGTTTTTGACCGTTGAGGGAAAAAATACGCTGAATAAAGGCTGCAATCGCTGTTTTGAGAGTCTCGTGGCAGGCTGTAATAATTATTTTCAGATGAATGATCGTAGACCTGACAAAGACTTGCTTCTCGTACGTCGAATGTTTCCCGCAGATGGGTATGACTGTTATTCGGTGGGCTTTATACAACCTTACATGATGCACAACATATTGCAATGTCGTAATCTGACCATGCTCGATATAGACTGGCGCATTCATGACGGTCATCATCAGCTTCTCAAAGCATTTCAAAAGTATGAAATTTCAGACGCAAATTCTCTTGATCAAATGTTGAATCGAATAAATCTAGCCTGGATTGCCCGTCTCGGTAGAGGCATCACGTCTGCTGATATGTCTTCGAATACTAAAGCAAGTCTCGAATTGATTTGCGGTGCAAATTCAGCGGTGCATTGTCGCTATCATCTGTTGAGATTTGCCCGCAGCAAGAGCTTCATCCGCTCAGTTCATCTATCCATTTCTGCCTTGCATTCGACACCGTTTGAACCAAAAGCTGCTGACAATATGAAGATCATTTTTTTAAGCAATGCTATTGAAGATGTTTACACTTCCCGCGACCAATTCAACTCTATGCTGCAAAATCTCAATTCTGCATTGCTCCCGGGACAAAAAGCAGTTTTAATACATCATGTCTCTATAAACGAAAATTTTGGTTTATATGAATTTACAGCAAGTCGCCAGGCAGGCGAAATAAAGACTATCTGCAAAGATATCTACCACAACAGTTTCTTTCATCGCAAAAGCAAATATTACCAGACCTATTTCGATCAAGTAACCATCAGTTCCGAAAGTGTTCCCACCTGTCACTCACTGATTTAGATTGTTTCTGGCAAAACTTACAAATTTAAAAATTTTCACACAGCAAAAAAAAGAATCAGCTTCGGGTAGGTTCTAATTTGGTCATTTCAAGAAAGTTAACTAAAAGAGATGAAGCATTTTTTTGCATAGACAGAGAGACTTTCGCAAAATCTTTTAATAGAAAGTCTAATGGTATTTTTCCCAGTTCCCGGTCTTTGCTATGCCATTCAATCAGCATTTCTCTGTTGATTTCTATATGAGATTGTATTCCCATCGTGAAATTGTTCACGAGTACAAGTTGGTTTAAGCAGTGTTTACCACTGGCAAGCAAGTGCATAGAGTCTGTCAGAGCCACTGTCTCACCGTGCAATTGAAAAACGGGAATTGAAGATTCCCATTGCTCCACTAGACGGTGGTCTTTGCCGGTTTTTTCTATGCTAAACAGGCTACCGTCAGGGTCTTGAAAACCGATTTCAGGAACGGGAGATCGCTCAACCTTGCCACCTGCTGCTTTAACTGCCAGCTGTAAACCCAGACAAACCCCGAAAATTGGTGTCTGCCTGCGCATTTGTTCCTGCAGAAATGCAAGTTCATTGAGTATTTGAGGTGAATTATCATTGGCGCTAGCCGGACCTCCCATTACCATGATTAAGTCAAAATTTACCTGCGGTATATTTTCGCCATTCGAGAGATCAGTTTCTACACACTGAAAACCCGAATTGAGCAGTATTTTCTGGTATTCCCCTGCCCCTTCATGGCTTATATTTTTGAGAATTAAGGCGGTTTTCATGGGTTACAACATATATCTGTTGGCGATCGACAATCATAAATAGAGTACAGAAAACTTGACAGACTGTCTCAATAGTATTGTTACGACGTATGGCACATAAGAAAGGTGGCGGTTCGTCTAAAAACGGTCGCGATTCAAATGCACAACGTTTGGGTATCAAAAAATATGGCGGAGAGCTGGTTACTGCCGGTTCGATACTCGTGCGCCAGCGTGGTACCCGATACCATGCAGGCAATAACGTACGGGTAGCAAAAGACGATAGTCTTTTCACAACCGTAGATGGTCACGTAAAATTCGAATGGGTAACCAAAGCGAAACAACGTATCTCTGTCTATCCGGTAAGTTAAGTTAAGCATTGCACCGCTTTGTTGACGAAATCAATATTCGCATAAAAGCGGGCGACGGCGGCGCAGGCTGTGTCTCGTTTTTGCATGAAAAATTTCTCGAATTTGGTGGTCCCGACGGTGGCGACGGGGGAGACGGCGGCGATGTGTTCATCGTTGCCGACAACCGTATACTCACCTTATCTCACCTGAGAGAAAATAAGCTCTATAAAGCCCAGAATGGTAAACCCGGTATGGGGTCACAATGTTCTGGAAAACGCGGTCGAGACCTTACTCTCAAAGTCCCGTTTGGTACTCAACTGATAGATGCCGATTCTGGCGATGTAGTTCATGACTTTTTAGATACTGAAGTAATTCGTATTGCAACGGGTGCTCGCGGCGGCAAAGGAAATGCGTTTTTCAAATCGGCTACTCGCCAGGCTCCCCGGTTTGCACAACCGGGAGAAACAACTGAAGAACACCCCTATACACTCTCTCTCAAATTGATTGCAGATATCGGGCTGGTGGGATTCCCCAATGCAGGAAAGTCTACATTGCTCAAGGCTCTTACCAGAGCGAATCCTCGTATTGCTTCCTATCCATTTACAACCATAAGCCCCAACCTCGGCGTTATTGAAGATGATGTCCTGGGACAGATTTTAGTCGCAGATATTCCCGGAATTCTTGAGGGGGCTTCGAAGGGGTACGGATTGGGACTCTCATTCTTAAAACATATTGAACGAGTACGGCTTATCGTGTATGTACTTGATCTGGGGACATCCCACCTCGAAGAAGAGCTCCGTATTTTACAATCTGAATTACAGACCTATAATGCCGAGTTGCTGAGCCGGCCGTTTTTGATTCTGCTCAATAAAGCTGACCTTATTGAAGACCGGGAGTTCTTAAATGAGTGGGTAGATTCGTTTCGAAAACTAAACGTTCAACCTCTCACGATTTCAGCTTTGAGCGGTGAAGGTGTTTCTGAAATTCGGGAAACTCTTCGCTCAATGATTGCCAAACTGCGTAACTCGACAGAAGAATAATTTTTCTTGGCAAAACGTGTGTCTTATCTCAATTGACGGTAAGGAACCTTGAGTGCAGGAAAATCCGACCAGCGTAGCTCTGAGAGCAGATTCTCCCGTTGCCCGTGATGAACGGGGTCATTATTTAAAAATTCATCCCGAATTTATTGAATCTGCACGCTTTGTTTTGAAATCTGCTGCCAGTCTTATTGAAGCTGAGTCAGCAAAGATGATTTTATTTGCAGATCAGGGTAAAACCAAAGTTATTCGATTCCGTTCTGACTCGGTTTTACCAATCGAGCGACAGCTCATAAACCGTTGTGTAAAACAGGCCGAAACTTTTTTTATTCATCGCGAACAAATTGTATACGATAGAAAAGGTGAATCGATTGGGCGTGCACCCCGGTCTTACCTACTGTCTCCCATACAGGCTGACTCACAGATTGTCCTTGGGGCAATAATGCTCGAAGATAAAGTCGGGTCTATTTTTTTTAATGAATCTGATGTTTCTCTTGCAACGGCATTCTGCCGCACATTCGGGCGATTACTCTACAGTTCAGTCTCTGACGGCAACAACGCTCCTCTCATGGTTCATTTTGCGTCTAATCTTTATACTCTACTTGAAAACCTGTATCTCTATAAGTCTAACCTGGACAGTAATTTTCTTCTCTCAGAAGTTATCAAAGTTTCAAAAATGATCAACTCTACTCTCGATCTGCAGAGTCTTTTAGAATCGATCATGGACTCGGCCAAGGTTGTTCTCAAGGCCGAAGGTGCATCTTTAATGCTTATTGACAAAAAAACCAATGAGTTGTACTTCAATATTATTGCCGGTGAGAAAGAGCGTGCGTTAAAAGAAATGCGTATACCTATGGGGGTTGGCATTGCCGGTCTAGTCGCACAAACCCGAAAATCTCAAATTGTAAATGATGCCCAGAATGATCCCAGAGTTTTCAAAGGTGCAGATGAAAAAATTGGGTTCGTGACTCGCAATCTTATTGCAACCCCTCTCATGGTACGCAATAAGGTTATCGGGGTTATCGAAGTAATCAATTCGATTGGTCGGGAAGAATTCACAGATAAAGACCTTGAACTTTTTACAACCTTCTCTGAACAGGCTGCTCTTGCTATTCACAATCGTGAACTTATTGACTCTCTCAAAGATATCAACCGCGAATTGAAAAAGAAAGTTCATGAACTTTCTTCTCTGCATGAGATCAGTAAAGCACTGATTTCAACCCTGAATGAAAAAGATTTATTTGATTCAGTAGTAAGAATTATAGCAGATGAACTCGAAGCAGAAAGGGTTTCTATACTTGTATTTAACGAAGAAAACAGTGCATTAGAGATTATCTCTCAATCGGGCCTAAAAGTTGGCAATGATGATAGTACAGAGGCTTCCCTTTATGACTCCCTTTCGGGATATGCTTTTGAAAAAAATGAGGTAATTTTTTCCAATAATCTTGAAAACGGACCTTTTCAAAAATTCTATAATCCAGAAAGATACGAAACCGGTTACTGTATTGTACATCCGCTCTCTCAGGGAGACCAAAAATATGGGGTAATCAATATCAGTGATAAAACCCAGTTATCGGGCTTTACCGATGATGATTATCGTCTGGTTGCAACGATCTCTGGACAGATTACCAAGGCTATTCAAAATTTTAGACTTCTCGAAGAGATGATCGAGAAAAAAGCCTATGAGAAAGAACTTGAAATTACCTCATCGATTCAAAAATCTATTTTACCAACCAAAAAAGCGGGCACTGCTCATTTTGATGTTGGGGTAATGTCAGTACCTGCCAAAGTCATGGGTGGTGATTTCTATGATTTTTTCCATTTCGATGAATCTGAATACGGATTTCTAATTGCAGATGTTTCAGGTAAAAGTCTGCCGGCGGCACTATTTATGGCCGTTACCAGCTCTATTTTAAGAACTCTGGGCGCCGAGAACCCCACTCCCGCTGATCTTCTGTTTAAGGCAAATGATCTGATCTATAAAGCCTCTCAGTCTGGAATGTTTGTGACTGTTTTTTATACGCGCTACAATGTAAACAGTCGTGAACTTTCATTCAGCTCTGCCGGTCACAATGAACAGTTGGTCTACCGTCATGACACACATGAACTGGAAGTATTGAGAACCAAAGGTCGTCCACTGGGAGTCATTGATTCAGAGCTGCACGGTCCCTTTGGTCAATCGAGTACTTTTTTGCGGCCATCAGATCTGTTGATTTTGTATACTGACGGAGTGACAGAAGCAATCAATGAGAAAAACGAAGAATTCGGAATGGAACGTTTTAAGTCGATAATCGAAGAAACTCATCTTTTGAGTGCAGAACAGATCACCAAACGAATTTATCGGGAAGTCAGGGAATTCTGCGGAAACGAACCTAACTTTGATGATTTTACCCTGCTGGTAATTAAGGTGGTGTGAATGAACAGATCTGCAGTCACACAGAAATATTCAGAAAAATTCACGGCCACAATTCATGAAGTGCCCAAGATAAAAGAGTTTGTTGAAAAAACCCTGAAAGATTGGTTTGTGCGAGAAGAAGACTTACAGGATATCGTGCTTGCATCAGATGAAGCGGCAACGAATATTGTTATGCATGCTTATAATGGTGAGAATAAGCAGGAAAACACCTTGAAAATCATGATCAAAAAAAAGGGCAACCTGATTGAAATAGATATGGAAGATACCGGGCTTACGTTTGATATTCGTACGCTACCCAAGCCAGATATTCAATTAAATTTGAAAGGCCAGAAAAGGGGGGGCTTTGGTGTATTTCTGATGAAAACCCTGATGGATAAAATAAATTATAAACGAAAAAAAGATTGCAATGTTACAGTTCTTTTGAAAAAAATCAATGATGGCTGAAATTTCAGGAAGTTTATTTACAGAGGGTCGGACAATTGAAAATCGTCGATAGTGCGATGCACACATAGAGAGAAATAGCATCGAGGGGAGATATAAATGGTAAAAGTTAAAGAAACGAACGGAAACTTGATCGTCTATTTGAAAGGACGCTTAGATGTACATTTAAGCGGCGAAATCGAAAAAGATTTAAATCAACTAATTGAGAAAAAGCCAGATAAAGATCTTATTATTAATTTACTGGATATCGAATATATGTCTTCGAGTGGCTTACGGGTACTCGTGGCAATTATGAGACTACTGAAGGGAAACAACAAAAATCTCAAACTTTGCCATTTGAATTCTGCAGTCAGAAAAATTTTTGAAGTGGTAGAATTGATGGATATGTTTGATATCTATGAAACAGAAGAAGAGGCTCTGAAAAGCTGATCTTGACATGGCATCCGCGCAAAAGCTCGAAAAAGCTGCAAAAATGCTGCTTGCATTGGGCCCCGAAAGAGCAGCTGAGGTTTTGCGCCATTTAGATTCAGAATCTGTAGAAAAACTTGCTTTAATTATCAGCCAGACCCCCAGTATAGATGCAAAAGAGGCAGATTCTCTGCTCTCTGAATTGCAGAAAGAAATAAAAAAACAACAGACAGAACTTCGAGGCGGCAAAGAAACTGCTCTTGAGTATCTCAAAAAGACTCTCGGTGAAGAAAAAGCTTCTGCCTATATTGATCGATTGCAGCAAGCAGAGTTGCATCGTAACTTTAAAGAAGTCGAAGAGTATCCGCCTGAGTCAGTCGCTCAGGCATTAAAAACCGAGTCTGCACAGATGGTTGCACTGACCCTTGCCCAACTTACTCCGGTGTTTGCAGCAAAAGTACTCAAAGAAACGGAACCTGCAAAGCGGGGCCAGATTGCTGCCCGTCTAGCGAGACTGGGAAAGGTTTCGCCAGAAATTCTGCAAAAAATACTCGAATCACTGTTAAGTAGACTAGAAACGATGGAAACCCAAACCTGGGATGATGCCCCGGGAGAAGAAAAACTGTCAGAAATTTTGGGATTTCTCGATGCCGACCTGGAGAAAAATCTGCTCGAAAGTCTTGAGTCAGAAGATCCAGATATGGCCGAACGTGTACGCAGCAGGCTGTTTATGTTTGAAGATCTTATTCAGCTCAAACGGGATGAAATCCGCAGAATAATTGAAAGTGTTGATGATCCCAATGTATGGGCCCGGGCTCTGAAAGGGGTCGATAATGAATTGCAGCGTCATGTCATGAGCAGCGTTTCGGCCAATCGAGCAGCTGACTTACACCAATTGATGGATGAAATAGGGCCCATTCTAAAGGCCGAGGCCGAACGCTATCGACGAATCATCATGCAGGCAGTTGAAGACCTTGACCGCGATGGAGAAATTTTTCTGCATCGCGACCGAGAAGATTTAGTTGAATGAAATCTGCAGATTTTTTTCGTAATGTTCTATTTCATTGGCAAATTGCAGGGTCCAGCCAATGTCATCCAGCCCTTTGAGCAATTTTTCTTTCAGCGCTGCTCGAATTTCAAACGAAAACTGCAATGCAGAATTGTCTTTGCTGATCACCTTCTGGGAAGGCAAATCGATTTCATACTGGGCAGATGGGTTGGCCAAAGTATGTTGAAAAAGCGCATCTACATTTTTGCTGGACAATACAATTGGCAGTATTCCGTTTTGAAAACAGTTATTGTAGAAGATATCTGCAAACGAAGGAGCAATAATAACGGTAAAGCCATAATCCTGAAGTGCCCACGGTGCATGTTCTCTTGAACTGCCGCAGCCAAAATTATCCCGTGCGAGCAGTATTTTCGCATCTTTGAACTCTTTCTTGTTTAATACGAATTCTGGGTTTTCTTTACCCTGCATATCAAAGCGCCATTCATAGAATAAAAACTGCCCAAAGCCGGTTCGCTCTATTCTCTTTAAGAAATTTTTGGGAATAATCTGATCAGTATCTACATTCGCCGCATCTAACGGTGCAGCACTAGATATCAGGTTTTTAAATTCTTTCATACAGTTACCTCTTGTGTCGCGTCAACAAAGTGACCGTGTATGGCAGCCAAAGAAGCCATTGCCGGGGATACCAGATATGTGCGCCCGCCCCTGCCCTGGCGGCCTTCAAAATTCCGGTTTGACGTTGATGCACAGCGTTCTCCGGGCTCTAAAACATCGTCGTTCATGGCCAGGCACATTGAGCAACCCGGCTCTCGCCATTCAAAGCCTGCTTCAGTAAAAATTTTATCTAGCCCTTCAGCCTCGGCCTGTTGCTTAATTCGATGAGAGCCAGGTACGACCATCGCGAGTTTGATGGAGTCGGCTTTCTTGCGCCCCTTAATGACCGAAGCGGCAACCCGAAGGTCTTCAATGCGACTGTTTGTACAACTGCCGATAAATACTTTATCAAGCTTGATGTCACTGATCTTAAGCCCTGCTTCAAGATCCATATATTCGAGAGCCTTTTTCCAGCTTCCGGCCGTGACATCGTCTGGTGCAGAAGACGGGTTTGGCAGTTCAGTGTGTATACCCTGTACCATTCCCGGAGAAGTTCCCCAGGTAACTTGCGGGGTTAACTGGTTACAGTCGATTTCAACCTCGGTATCAAAAACTGCATCCGCATCAGTGACAAGGGTTTTCCAGTAGCTGACAGCCTTCTCCCAGTTTTCGCCTGTGGGAGAGTATTCTTTCCCTTTAATATATTCGAACGTCTTGGCATCTGGTGCAATCATTCCCGCTCTTGCACCTGCTTCAATTGACATATTGCAGATAGTCATCCGCCCTTCCATAGATAATTTTTCTATTGCCTCACCTGCGTATTCAATCACATAACCGGTTGCCCCGGCTGTGCCAATTTTGCCGATCAATGCGAGAACCATGTCTTTAGCATAAATGCCAGGCTTCAGGCTGCCCTTAAAATTTACCCGCATTGTCTTTGGTCTAGTTTGAACAAGGCACTGGGTTGCCATAACGTGTTCAACCTCTGAAGTTCCGATGCCGAAGGCGAGTGCTCCGAAGGCACCATGGGTCGAGGTATGGGAATCGCCGCAGACGATCGTCTTTCCCGGTAGAGTCAGGCCCAGCTCAGGACCTATGACATGTACGATACCCTGATTGAAGTCATTGAGGTCATACAGAGTCACTCCGAATTCTTTGCAATTTTTGGCCAGATATTCCATCTGCTTGGCACTGATCTGGTCTTTCACAGGTTTGTCCCGATCTTTCGTAGGCACATTATGATCCATGGTTGCAAAGGTGAGATCAGGTCTTCTTATTTTTCTGTTTGCCAGGCGAAGCCCGTCAAATGCCTGCGGCGAGGTTACTTCATGTACCAGGTGCAGGTCAATATAGATCAGATTCTTATTCTCTTCTTGCGGCGGGGCGGATGGATTCCCACTCAAATCAATGGAATGCTTTTCCCAAACTTTTTCGAACAGTGTTTTGCCCATAATAAAAGAAATAAAATAAAAGCGAGACACAGCGTCAATTCAAGTGTGTACATTCTGGCTGGTATTTTTGAATCGAGCCAGAGAACATGTCGAAAACGGTTGACGCGTTGTTTGAGAAAGCAAAACAGGAAGAGCAACCTTATTAAAATTTTATTAAAAACGGAGACACCATGGTACACCCTAATGACGCGTTATTTTCAGGAGAAAAACCCTTTCCCGTAATTCCCAGCTGTGAGCATTTTGCGGGCAATGAAAAAATGATTCTGAAAGCCTTAAGCTTTCAAGAAGAAAAAGGCCCGGTCTTTGATATAACTCAGGATTGTGAAGACGGTGCTCCCACCGGCCAGGAAAAGGAACATGCAGAGATGATTGTGAAAGTAACCAACTCTGATGCCAATAAACACTCCATGGCCGGCGCCCGGGTACATGACCACAGCAGCCCATTCTGGAAACAGGACATTGAAATTCTGGTCAAAGGTGCGGGTGAAAAACTGGCGTACATTACGATACCCAAACCTACCGAGGCAGCGCAAGTTGCAGAAATGATTGAATATCTGCAAAAAACAGCAGCGTCTGCCGGTTTGAAACGGGAAATTCCTGTTCACGTGCTGATTGAAACACATGGAGCTTTGCGAGATGTAGAAAAAATTGCAGCAATGCCCTGGCTACAGGTAATAGACTTCGGTCTAATGGACTTTATTTCAGGACACCACGGGGCAATTGCACTTTCAAATATGAAATCACCAGGCCAGTTTGATCATGAACTGCTTCGCCGTGCTAAAGCCAATGTTGTTGCTGCAGCTCTGGCCAACGGTGTAGTACCTGCACATAACGTTACCCTCGATTTGAAAAATTATGACCAAACCAAAGCAGATGCGAGCCGTGCCCGCAATGAATTCGGGTTCATGAGAATGTGGTCGATTTATCCCACACAAATTGATGCAATCGTTGCTGCTATGCAGCCTGACCACTCTGAAGTAGACAAAGGTGTGGCAGTACTTCTTGCAGCACAGGATGCCGCGTGGGGCCCCATTCAACACGATGGTGAATTGCATGACCGTGCAACATACCGTGGTTTCTGGACTCTGGTTCAGCGCGCAAAGGCAACCGGCATTCCGCTGAGTGATGAAGCCAATTCCCGCTGGTTCTAATTTACGACCAAGGGATACACGATATAAGGAATAAATTATGAGTATTGAATCTGCAAAAACCCTCGTTGAACAAGCTGACAGTTTTATCAAACAATTCGAAAAACGTCTGGCCGAAAAAGCCAGTGTCAATGGAAAGTTGTCTGTTGAAAAGATGGATGAAGAACAGGAAGCATGCTACGATGTAGCCTGGGGAGCAGCTCTCATCTTTGCCGCAAAAGAAATGTTTGACTATCCGGCTCGGGTGAAAGCAGATTCAGAATCTATTGAGACAAAATTAGCGATCTTTTTTATTGCAGATGCACTCAATGATATTTATTCCCGATTCAGAGTACACGCATTGCGCAGCGGAATGAAACTTTCTGAATATGAATCTACTCTGGGCGGTGACCAACTGCATGATTTCATTGCAAAAAATTCAGGGGAAGCCAAAGCTGGCGAGATAACCTCATTTATTGCAGACGGCAAGTATGGAATTTATGGTTTGAATGATGACCAGGGAATGATGCTTGATGCATTTAGAAATTTTGCAGAAGATAAAGTAAAGCCTCTGGCAGAAAAAGTACATCGGGAAGACCTGACCATTCCCGAAGAGATTATCTCTGGACTTGCAGAAATGGGGTGTTTCGGGCTTTCAATACCCGATACATATGGTGGTTTTCAATCAGAAGAAAATCCCGACAACACTTCTATGGCAGTGGTTACTGAAGAACTTTCACGGGCATCGGTTGGGGCTGCCGGCTCCCTGATTACTCGACCTGAAATCGTAGCGAAAGCAATCTTGGCCGGTGGTACCGATGAACAAAAGAATAAATGGCTGCCAGCTTTTGCAAACGGTGAAAAATTGTGCGCGGTTGCTGTGACAGAACCAGATTTTGGCTCAGACGTAGCGGGAATCAAAGTCGGTGCTAAAAAAACGGAAGGCGGATGGCTTATCAACGGGACTAAAACCTGGTGTACATTTGCCGGTCGTGCAGATGTACTTCTGGTTCTTTGTCGAACCAACCCGGATATGAGTCTTAAACATAAAGGTTTATCTATTTTACTGGCAGAGAAACCCACTACCCGGGATCATGAATTTTCAGTCACCCAGCCCAATGGTGGTAAAATGTCAGGCAAAGCAATCTCCACAATTGGTTATCGTGGTATGCATTCTTATGAAGTTTCTTTCGAAGATTATTTTGTTCCCGATGACAATCTGGTAGGTGGCGAAAAAGGTCTTGGCCAGGGATTTTATTTACAAATGGCTGGTTTCGCAGGCGGACGGTTACAGACTGCAGCTAGAGCAGCCGGGGTAATGCAATCGGCTCTCGAAAAAGCGACCCGCTATGCTCTAGACAGAAAAATTTTCGGTAAGCCAGTAATTGAATATGGCTTAACCAAGGTTAAGATTGCCAAAATGGCGGCAATTACCCAGGCTGTTCGTCAAATGACCTATAAATCTGCTCAACTAATGGACAAACATGAAGGCAGCATGGAAGCATCTCTTGTAAAATTTTATAGCTGTCGAATTTCAGAATGGGTAACCCGTGAAGCAATGCAAATTCACGGCGGAATGGGGTATGCAGAAGAATATGAAGTTTCCCGTTTGTTTGTCGATGCACGGGTGTTCAGTATTTTTGAAGGTGCAGAAGAAGTTCTCGCCTTGCGGGTTATCGCACGTTCTTTACTTGCCGAGACTTTACATTGATCTGTCTTTCAATTTGTTGTGCGACTTGAGAGTGCCAAAGTTTACTTTGGCCGGCTCTCTCTACGCATTGCAATTTCAAGAACGTCCAATGTGCGTTCTGCTTCTTGTTTGACATGTAACGGGTAGCCGCTGTCCAGAATATGCAGCATTGGCAGGTATGCATCTATAGACTCAAGACGGTTGATTGCATTCGCAATACTCATCACAATCCCGCCATCTGTGTTTTCAAGAATCTCTTTCTTTAACAGACCTTCAAGCTTCTTGAGTAAAGCATCATTTGCTGTTTTCTGATTCTGTTGAAAAAAACCGAGGGACTTGCCACATGCACTGATGACTTCGACATTCTTATCGCTCTCAAAAGTCTTAATCACTGTATTGATTGCCTTACTCGCTCCTCTTGACTTATCAAAAGAACTCAGATTGAGACAAGCCGAAGCCCGAATTAAATGAGATTCATTCGCTATACCATCTTGGGGCTGGTTTTCCTGAATTGCTTTTTCAAGAATGCCGATCATCTGGTCAGATTTACTTTCAGCAAGTTGCGGGTTAGAACGATAAATTGAACCCACCTTTTCAACAGCCTTGACCTTGATTGGTGTAATAATGCTTTTATCTTCGAGTAGCTTACCGAGCTGTTCTACATTTCGATGATCGATTACTGCAAAAATGCCATCATATGACTTTTCATTCGAAGACTGTGCCCAGCCGGCAGAAAATGAATAGATTACTGAGAATAATACCGTTGCTGATTTTCGCATTGTGAAAACTTCAAACATTACCTATGCCAGCAAGTCAAAAAACGATTGTCGCCCGAACTCAAATGAAAGTTACGATGTTGCATGAAGTTTAACCTCAGTGAAAAGAATAAAGAAACTCTTATGCAGCTTTTGGCAGCTGGACCATTTTTACTGGGCTGGTTACCCGTAATTCTCACTTCGACTCCCGGTAGCAATAATTTCAGAACGGCAGTTCGTTCATTGTATATTACTCTTGCCTATTTCTTACTGACTTCTCTGAATCAGTTTCTGGCATTTGTTAATTTCCTGGGATATGACGGGCATGAAGATAAGGGTGCTTCTTTGCTGGTCACTGCTTACATAGGTATTTCTCTCTACCAATATATCAGATTACGGGGCGGAGAGCCCCCCCTCGCAGATCGTCATCCTATGTTTAAGATGATACCTGGTGAAAACAGCTGATTATTTTCGTTTAATCTTCAAATTGATATTTTTTTCGAGACCGGGCCCTCGCAGGCCTGATGCCTGCAGTGAAAAATCAGGATTCTCCCGGAAGCCTGTACCTAGAATCAGGTAGTTTTTGAAATAAACATCTTCGAAACTGTCCCCGTTATTATCTCGCCAATATCCGTCTTTATACTGCAGTTTATCGAATGTGCGCACAAGTGTTCTATTTGAGCGTGAGATTTTTAAGGAGTAGACCCCCCACCGTTCACTGGATACACCTCGATCGAGAATTTTAGCCAGAATCGGAAAATCCTGAGAAAGCAGTATTTCTTTCTCTGCCTTAAAGATCGAAGACTGGTCATCAATCGCAGCTGCATA
The DNA here is from genome assembly GCA_020440825.1 of Leptospiraceae bacterium. Classification (GTDB taxonomy): domain Bacteria; phylum Spirochaetota; class Leptospiria; order Turneriellales; family Turneriellaceae; genus JAGRNJ01. The sequence goes on from JAGRNJ010000014.1 coordinate 13,807, forward strand.
TTCGAGAATTTCAGGCTGTTTGTTATCGGTGTAATATTTTTCATCGAGAATCAAAAGCGGATTGTACATGATATTTTTTTCAGGCTGAAAAATAAAAAAATGCAAATGGGCACCGCCTGAGTGCCCCGTGTTGCCAGAAATGCCCAAAGATTCTGAATCTTTCACCATCGAGTTTTTATAGATTTGAGGCTCAATATCGCTGAGATGCATATAGCCTGACCAGGTGTCCCCGTGCTCTACCAGTATCGTTTTGCCACCGCCGAATGGCAGCTCTCCCGGTAAGCTGCGTGCCTGGGTCATCCACACTACTCTGCCCGAATGTACAGGTCGAACTTTTAAGCCGGAACCGGGAATATCGACCCCATTATGAAAATGGTCAATTCTGCTTTCAGCAAAAGTGGAACTTATTTGTAACTTGCGTTCCGTATCGATGGGCCATTGGTATCCTTTCGTATTTTGAGAGGCGAGTGAAAAAAAAGGCAAACAAATCAAGGTAAGGCCGGTTAAAAGTAATGAGCGGTGCATAACCTTAATTGATAGCCAATACTGAAATGTAAACTGTTTTGCTTGACGACTTGTGTAGAAGAACAACTTTGACTGACAAATCGCGCGGTAGAGCAGTTGGTAGCTCGTTGGGCTCATAACCCAAAGGTCGCAGGTTCAAGTCCTGCCCGCGCCAAATTATAAGGCGACGTAGCTCAGTTGGTTAGAGCGATGGAATCATAATCCACAGGTCCGGGGTTCGAGTCCCTGCGTCGCTAAGATTCAAATCTCAAGTAAAAGAATCAATAAAAATCTTGGCAAGCTGAGTAGTTTATCTGCAATGTTGCCGATAGAAAGAGAAAAAGTGAGAACCCAGAGTTTCATTGCTGCGTCTCATTTTTGAATCAAATCACTTGCAGGCAGATAACTTATTTTTTGGTTAAAAACAGGAAATAAGAAAAACTGCAAACTGCGAAAATGCATGCTGCGAGTGAAAAAGGGAAACGGATTAAAACTCCCGTAAAACGGGACAAAAGGAGATTTCATGAAAAAATTCACAAAATTTGCAGCGGTTTTGGCTGCTATGACTGTACCTCTTTATGCTGGTACCTTAGATGTTAAATTGGGAGCTGCCTCGCAGAAATCCGCAGGCGACCGAGCCGGCCTAAATGCCGCTTTGGCATACAATTTAAGTATAGACCGGTATTTCACTGTTGCACCAGAAATAGGCTTCAACTGGCATAGCTATAGTGAAACTCTTGGTGCAAACACTTCGGGAAATTTAACGACAACTACTGTAACAAGCAAAACTAATCGTTATTATATTCCTGCAATTATCAACGCTAAAGTTATGATTCCAATGGGCGGCAACAGTGAATGGGGAAGCGCTTCATCAATGATTACACCTTACTTTGGTATTGGTGGTGGTTATTCCTGGATGTTTAATAATACAGAACAGTCTGGAACAAAAACTAGCATTGATTTAGACGGTCTCGTTTACCAGGCATTCGTTGGTACCTACTTCAAAATTGCAGAAGATTCAGCAGTCGAGTTTTTAGTTGAAGCTGGTTATCGCGGCGGTAAAGTAGAACGCGGCAATGCTCAGGCAGACATTGCTGGCTGGTTTGCAATGGGCGGCGTCAAGTTTAATCTCGACATGGGACAGGCTGCTTCATCCTGGTAAATACCAGAAAAAATCAAAACCAATAACAGTTTTGAGAAAGGCGGGTTAATCCCGCCTTTTTTATTTTCAGAGCCGATTGATATTGACCGATCTCAATTTTTTTTTAATTTCTTCAATTCAGTAATGTACACACATCATGCACAAGCATGGTCTATTCATGGTACTGCTGAAACTATAACAGAATGAACATTTCGCATTCATTGCGTTGTTTTGCTTTCACTGTCATATTTTAACGTTAAAATATTTTGCCGACAGATATTTTATTCTGTATTCTACAAATATGAAAGCAGCTTTACACCCGGCAGAAGAACGCGGCAAAGCAGATTTTGGGTGGCTCAACAGTCATCATAGTTTTAGCTTTGGGAATTACTACAATCCCGAGAAAATTCAATTTGGGGCTTTAAGAGTATTAAATGACGATATCGTTGCACCGGCGATGGGTTTTCAGACCCATTCACATGCGAACATGGAGATTATATCCATTCCTATCTATGGAACCCTGGCTCACAAAGACAGCACTGGCAATCAAAAGAATATAGAATCCGGGGAAGTACAAATCATGTCTGCAGGTACCGGTATTTCCCATTCAGAGTTTAATGCCTCTGACAAAGAGCCGGTAAATTTTCTACAAATCTGGATATTGCCTGAAAAAATGAATGTACCCCCCCGATATGAGCAGCGGTTCTTTGATCTCGAAGCAAACCGCAATAAAATGGTCAAAATAGTCTCGCCAGATGGTTCAGAGAACAGCGTACAAATAAACCAGAAAGCGATTTTTTACCAGGGCCTTTTAGACCTTGATCAAACAGCATCTTTGACGCTTGAAAAAGACTTCGGTCTTTACGTTTTCCTCATCGATGGGTCTATCAAAATGGACAGTCAGATTCTGCAAAAACGGGATTCTCTGGCGATCACCGAGGCAAATTCTGTTGCAATTAAGGCTCTCGAAAATTCCCGGGTTTTAGCGATAGTGGTTCCTTTGGTTTAAGTCTATTTATACCATAAACTCAACGCAGGTATATAGGTCACCGCCAGTTGGGCAATAATCATGACCAGCAGATATGGAAAGATTGTCCGATAGATCACCGGCAGAGGTTTATTAAAACGAAAAGAAGAGATAAAAAGATTGATACCGACCGGAGGGGTAAGATAACCAATTTCCAAATTGGTTAAAAAAAGAATCCCCAGATGCACCATATTGATGCCATAACTTTCGGCGACCGGAATAATCAAAGGTGCCAGGACAACAATTGCCGAGAAAATATCCATCAGGGCTCCTGCGATCAATAGAAAAATATTCAGCAGTGCCAGAAAAGCATATTTAGAACTGATGTACTCGTTGAGATACACAAAAAACTTTTGTGGAATTTCATTGTAAATGAAGGCTTTGGTCAAAGCGACTGCAAAGAAAATAATAATCAGAATTCCCCCTAGCAAAGAGAAGGCTTCTTCGAGAATTTCGGGCAGTTTCTTTAAGTTAATTTCTCGAAAGGCAATTATTTCGAGCAGAATTACGCCGGTCAGAAATATTGCCCCGGTTTCTGCGACCGTGATTATACCGGTAAAAAATAAAATAAATGCAATGGGAATCAACGATATTTCGGGAATCAGTTTCCATAATTGCATTGAATCATCACGGGGTATCTGTGGAATGTCTTTTTTGCCTCGATTGACAAAGTACAGATAACCCATTGGTAAAAGCAGGAAAATAAGGCCCGGGAAAAGCCCCGCCAGAAAAAGTTCACCGATCGGTGCCTTATTCACAGAAATAATACCATACAAAATAACCGGCAGGCTGGGAAAAAAAAGCAAGCCAAGAGAGCCCCCGGCAGTGATTGCCCCAACTGCTTCGTCTTCTTTGTATCCGACAGAAATCAAAATGGGCAGCAGTAATCCGCCCAGAGCAATAATGCTGACCCCTGAAGCCCCGGTAAGAGGGGTAAACAAAGCCAATGTTACAAGTGCTACACAGCCAAGGACGAAGGCAGCCCCGCCGGGAAGTCTGGTAAACAACCTCGAGAAAGCATAAATCACCCGTTTCGGCATTCCTGAGTTTGCCAGTAAAAAGCCGGCCATGGTGAAAAACGGAATCGGCAAAAAAATATCACTACCGGTTAGATTTTCATAAGGGTCGAGCACCGCCACAATCAGATCTTGCCAGGGCGTATCGGTAGCTGCGCTCGAATGTAAGATCAGCGCAAAGGCCCCAAGACCGGCAAACAGAGGCATTCCGTGCAAAACTGCAAGCAAAGCGATAAATGGCAATACGATCATTTTTTAATCAGTCCTATTTTCTTGCCGAATTCACGCGCGAAATCGCGAATCATCTGGGCATTTTCGGTTTCTTTTGTTGCCCGCTCAAATGTATCTGCCATGCGACGAAGGGTCTGGTAGTAAAACAAGCCCATATCAGGAACCTGCATTTCTTTGCTCCACAGGTCGATTCCCAAAGCTTCTTTTTTATCAGCGTCATACAGACTCAGAATAAATGCTTCACTCGCCTGCATTTCTTCGCCGGCATCTTTTGCTTCCCAGAAGATGGAATCAGGAACACTGTCATTGTCCAGTTCTACGATGATTTTTATTTCAGATCTATGGGCCATTCTTCCGCATCGCAAAATGGAATCGTCAGATCAAGAGAAAAGCTAAAAATCGTTGACTCTGCCGATTCTTTTGAGCCATTAATCCCTATGGCAAAAGATGTGCGCGGCGATTCTCAAACCTATGCTCCATGGCAGCGGGAATTCTTCAAAAATATAGAAATATTTGTTCAACAGGGTCTTTCAGAAAAAAAAGCCAAAGAACTGCTCAAACAATATCTGGTTCTCTCTTCAGAATATCCGGTTCCCAGAGTTATGGAAACTTTCAAAGACGAGTCAAAACTCGACGAAGTGGGGGTTTATTCTCAGCGAGATCCTGAGATTCGTGACTTCATGATGGAGTTTTTACAGCCGATCTTGAAAAACTTTACAGTCGAGGGTGTAGAAAATCTCAAAGAAATTATTCCTTTAATGGGAAAATATCCTTTAACATTGATTTCAAACCATCTCTCACATTTTGATACAGCAGCAATCTATGGCCTGCTATATCGTCAGGGTGGCGATGCCCGTAAACTGGCAGACAGTATGGTATTTATAGCCGGAAGGCTTGTCTTTTTACCTGACTTTACCCGACTGGGACTGTACACCATTAACTCGCTGCTTGTCTGTTCGAAACGGGATATGACTGATAATCCTGCGCTGGCAGATAGAATGACACGCATCAATATGCGATCTTTTAGAAAGGCAAATGAACTGCAGAAAGCCGGCCAGGTAATTGCAATCTTTCCAGAAGGAACCCGCTCCCGCACCGGAAGACTTTTGACCTTTGTCGATACCGTTTATCACTATTGTATGAATAAAGTGGTCATACCTATTTCTCTGGTAGGTACCGACAACATATTGCCAACTGAAAGTTTTCTATTCAATATGGCCTATGGTAAAATCATTATTGGTAAGCCTGTATTGGTCGGCAAACTGCCCTCTTCCCAGATGCAGACTTTCCCCGAGACGGTGCAGCGACTTGAAATACCGGCTCATGTAAATAATAAACAGCAGTATGTAATTGATAATCTGGCTGTAATGGTAGGTCAAAACCTGCACCGCCATATGCATGGCACCTATCGAAATCTGTATCTCTCACGTCCACAACCTGGGGTTTCAAACAAGCTGATTGTGAAACCAAAAGAATATGAACAGACTGTGGTTGTCATAGGGCATTCAACGTATGGTATTTCAACTGCGGCAATTCTGGCGAATAAAAATGTTGAAATCAAAGTCTACATCCGTGATGCAGAAAAAGCCCAGGAATTTAATAATCTCGCCACAGATCAGGACCATTACCCTCTTTATAAACTGCCTCCCAATATCGAATTTACCTCTGATCTGCAGGAGATTGCAAAAGGAACCATCTTTATACAGGCAGCCCGAGCCTGGGAAATCGAAGAATACTATAAAGATGTTGCCCCGATTCTGGCACAGACAACGGGGCCAATCATCAATGTTGTCAAAGGCTTTACCGGATCGAAATACGGCCTCATCTTTGATGACCTTGAAAAAATATTCGGACTTGATCCGGTGCGATTTGTTGCCCTGGCTGGCGCCAACTATCCTGACCAAATTATGGATCGTAAGCCGACCGGCTTTGAGATTGCGGCAATCAACACTCATCTGGTTCCCCAACTGCTGAAATACTTTAACACCGGCTATGCTTCTACCCGTCCGGCGGTGAATCCTTATGATGTTCGATCTATTCAACTGGCTGGAGCATTAAAAAATATTTATGCCATGGGTATTGGTATTCTCGATGGCTACTATGAAAAAAATCTGGGCGGAGACACTGACAACACGTTGTTTCTTTTGTCGAATCGTATTTTCCACGAAATGGTCAAGCTCGGTGTCGCTCTTGGCGGGCGCCGATCTACATTCGGCGGACTGTCTGGCCTGACCGACCTTATGTTGAGTTGTTTCGGTAAAGATTCTCATGATCGCCAGTTCGGTCATAACTTTATCTATAACCAGGTCGATACCAATAAAATTACTTCGGGTCTTTACGGTGTTCGGGTACTACCGAAAATGATTGATATCAGTTTTGATAATTATCCCATTATGAAAGGGATTCATGCAGTCGTTGTAAATAAAAAAGACATGGACGATGTTATAGAAAAACTGATCGAAAAAATGTCCTGGTATGATTTCACTCGTCCTGAAAGTGAAGCTGAAAACTGAAAATTCAGAACGATTGACGAGCTGAAAACAAGGTTAAACCTGCCCGAACCGCTTATGAAAAAAGATCAAAAACTCAGGGAAATGATTCTCTCAAACGATGTACGCTTCTTAATGGAAGCTCACAATGGTCTCAGTGCCAAAATTGCCGAAGAGGCCGGGTTTGAAGGAATCTGGGCCAGCGGCTTATCTATTTCAGCTCAGCTCGGGGTGAGAGATAATAACGAGGCAAGCTGGACACAAGTACTTGAGGTAGTAGAATTCATGAGCGATGCTACTACTGTTCCTATTCTACTCGACGGAGATACTGGTTACGGCAACTTCAATAACATGCGCCGTCTGGTAAGAAAACTCGAGCAGCGGGATGTTGCCGGGGTGTGCATTGAAGATAAGCTTTTTCCCAAAACAAATAGTTTTATTCGGGGAACTGCCCAACCCCTCGCAGATACAGATGAATTCTGCGGAAAAATAAAGGCCGGCAAAGATGCGCAGACTTCAGACAATTTTAATATTGTAGCCCGGGTCGAGGCTTTTATTGCCGGTTGGGGTCTCAAAGAAGCTTTACGCCGGGCAGAGCTTTACCGCCAGGCAGGTGCAGATGCCATTTTAATTCATTCGGCTTTAAAGAATCCGAGTGAAATTCTTGAATTCAAAAAAGAATGGGCAGATAGACATCCTGTTGTTATTGTGCCGACCAAGTATTACACCACCCCAACAGAAGTATTTCGCGAATATAAATTCAGCATAGTTATCTGGGCAAATCATCTTATGAGAACGGCAGTAACTGCCATGCAAAATACTGCCCGACAGATTTATCAAGACCAGAACTTACTGGCCGTAGAAGAAAATATCGCCAGTGTCAGTGAAGTTTTTCGCCTGCAAGGTGAAACAGAACTGGCAGAAGCAGAAAAACGGTATCTACCCACTTCCCATACATCCGCATCTGCCATCATTTTGGCTGCTTCTCGGGGTAAAGAACTTGGGGAACTGACTGACAATATTCCCAAAGCAATGATTCCCATTCGCAACAAACCTCTGCTTGCGCATATAATTGAAAATTACCGGGAAGTAAATATCAAACAGTTGTGTGTAGTGCGAGGCTATCGCAAAGAGCAGGTGAACATTCCCGCTATTGACTATGCCGACAATGATGATTATGAAACGACCGGTGAGGTTTACTCACTTTTTCAGGCTAAAGAAAAACTGAAAGGCAATGTAATTGTCTCATACGGCGATGTACTGTTCAAAAAACATATTCTATATGAATTAAGCGATAACCCAGGCGATTTTGTTATCGTTGTAGATTACCAGTGGGAAAAAAAGGCAGAATTGAATCGCCCGATGGATTTTGTGCAGTGTTCAGAGCCAAAGTCAAATGTATCTTTTTACAACACTGTTTCTTTGAAATCAATTGGTGTAGATAAATCAAAAATGCAGGTGCATGGCGAATGGACTGGTATTCTGAAACTTTCGGCAAAAGGCAGTGAAATATTTAAAAAGCTACTCGAAGACCAGTTTGCTAAAAATGCAGTTGAATTTAAAAATTTCAAATTGCCTGATATTTTGCGCAGTTTACTTTCCTCTGGTCAGAATATAGAAGTACAATACATTGCCGGTGACTGGCTGGATGTAGACCTGCTCGATGATGTTCTAGCCGGAAGTGGGTTCTAATGATTTCTGCTGAGTCTTTTATAAAAGCCGCGGGAAAGCATGGTTTTTCGCTTTATAGCGGGGTACCCTGCTCTTATCTCAAACCATTCATCAATTATGTCATTGATGATCCAGAACTTACCTATATCGGCGCAGCCAATGAAGGCGATGCAGTGGCGATTGCCAGTGGTGCTCATTTGGGAGGTAAACGCAGTGTTGTCATGTTCCAGAATTCAGGTTTTGGCAATGCAGTGAGCCCGATAAGTTCATTGAACATGATCTTCAATATTCCTGTGCTGATTATTACCACCCATCGAGGTGAACCGGGTGGCCCGCAAGATGAACCACAACATGACCTGATGGGCCATATGACAGATTCTCTGTTCGATATAATGAAAGTTCCTCATGAGATTTTTCCGCGTGAAGAACATGAAATTGAAGCTGCTTTGAACCGGGCTGTAACACACATGGATAAAACCGGCACCCCTTACGGCTTTATCATGAAAAAAGATACGGTTGCTTCTCACACATTACAATCGAAACCGGTCGTAAAACCTATATCGGCACAACTTTCAGCGCCAGAACGATTTTCAACTTCTCTTCCTACCCGGCGTGAAGTACTTACCCAGATCGTCGAATCAACAACTGAAAAAGACATTCTGTTCGCAACTACAGGTTTCTCAGGACGCAGTCTTTATGCAGTAAAAGACCGTCCCAACCATTTGTATATGGTCGGTTCAATGGGCTGTATACCGGTACTCGGTTTAGGGTTTGCCCTTGCCCGACCAGATTTAAAAACCATCGTTATTGATGGGGATGGGGCTGCTCTAATGCGTCTTGGTGCGTATGCGACAGTCGGTTATGAACGCCCTGCAAATCTGCTGCACATTCTCATTGATAACGAAGTACATGACAGCACAGGGGGCCAGTCTACCGTCAGCCACTCGGTCGATCTTGCGGCTGTGGCTGCAGCCTGCGGATACCCTAAAGTAATTCGGGCAAAATCTGTCACCGAAATTTTTGAACTTTGTAAAAATCCAATTTCGGAATGTACATTTGTACATATAAAGACTGCACCCGGTGAACCAAAAGATTTACCGCGACCGAAGGTGACGCCAATACAAGTAACAGAACGGCTTATGTCTCTAGTGCAATCGCTGTAGGATACCTATGCAAAAAAAATATTTTTTATTGAATCCGGGCCCTGTCACACTTACAGAAAGAGTGAGAAATTCACTTCTGCAGCCCGACATGTGCCATCGGGAAGATGAATTTGCAGAAATGCAGAAACGGATTATTGATAAACTGAAGCATGTATATCCATCCGCCTCAAAAACTTACACCCCGGTACTACTGACCGGCTCGGGCACAGCTGCAGTTGAAGCAATGTTGCAGACTTTTGCTAAGCACGATGAAAAAACCTTAGTTGTGGCAAATGGTGTATATGGCGAAAGAATCGCGAATATTCTCAAGAAACAGAATAAACCTTATACAATGATTCAAAGTGAATGGCAGCATGACATCGATTTATCAAGAGTAGAAGACGCATTGAAATCAGAAAAGTATGGGTATGTCGCCTCTGTACATCATGAAACCACAACCGGCCGCCTGAATTCCATTCCCGCACTCGGAAAATTGTGCCAGAAGTATAAGGTTCCCATGCTGCTCGATGGTGTCAGCAGTTTTGGCGGTGAAAAAATTAACCATGATGAATGGAATATTACAGCGGTAGCAGCAACAGCAAACAAATGTCTGCACTCTGTACCGGGTATTTCATTTGTGCAGGTAAGAAATGAGTTATTAGAAAATGGAGTTTCTTATTCAACTTCAGTTTATCTCGATTTGATTTCTTATTATACAAACCAGAAATCCGGATTTTCACCGTTTACTCAATCGGTACATGTGTTGTATGCTCTTGAAGAAGCCCTCAATGAGTTGAAAGACCAGGGTGGTTTCGAAGCCCGTCATAAATTCTATCTCGAAAAGTCTTCGTACATAATCTCAACCCTGACAAATGCGGGCTTCGAATTATTTCTCGATAGCAAAGACGATTATTCGCATATTCTCATCTCTTTTAAGATTCCCGCCCAGTTTACTTATGAACTTCTGCATGAAACACTTAAAGAAGAAGGGTTTATCATCTATGCCGGACAGGGAAATTTCTCAGGTAAAATTTTCCGCATTTCGATAATGGGTGAGGTGCAAATTTCAGACCTTGATAGACTGTGTAAGAATATAATAAAACTGGCTGGAAAATAATTTATGCTCACTCCCGAACGGCGTGAATTCATCATTGATCAGTTGACAGATATCCCGAATCGTTTATTTTATTATCCGCTTGCTAAATTACTGGTAAAACCGGCTGCGTTAACACCGATTACTCCGACCCAGATATCAATATTTCATGCCTGCATTTCTCTGGTCGTAGCGGTTTTGATTACATTCAATGAACCATTTTATTTTTATATTGCTTTTGCTCTGAACCAGCTGCGAGCAGTTTTAGACTGTCTTGATGGTAGTCTGGCGCGGTACAAAAAAATGACTTCTTCTCTCGGCAGAACTATAGACACTTATGCAGATGCCCTGGGTTTTGTGAGTTTAATTACCGGTATAGTCTTTGTACTCAAAGAACAATATCCAGTATCTACGGTTGTTTTCTGGATAACTTGTGTCGTTTTGACCGCAAATTTTATGGCCCATGGCACAGATTTTTTTAAGCGAAAATATACCTCTGCCTTGAGAAATCAGGAAGATGAAATAGGCAAGGAACTCCTGAATAAAAAAAGAGAATTGCAAGCCCCGGGAGCCCATTTCTTGCATCGACTCGGTTATGCTAACGACTGGTTTCAAGTCATTATATTGACCCCTTTGGGAATTCCTGCGATTCGCAAGACTCTGGCCACAGGTGAACTTGATTATAAAGAAGTCAGGGCAATTAATTCGATGCCAGAACGAACTCTGCGCATTTTTTTTACTTTAATCAGTCTTATGACTGGCGACATTGCAATATTTATTATCACTCTTGGTCTTTTATTCAATGACCTTCTTCTTTTTATTAAAATAGCAACTTTTTATGGGGTGGTCTTGGTTATCGCCACCGTAATCTATCGACAAATTTTATTGAGAATCTATACACAAGAAGGTGAGCATGCAGCGTAAGTATCTTGTAATTTTGTTTCTCTCGACCCTGTTCTCTGTTCAAAGTATTTTCAGTGAGAATGCACAGCACAAACCGCTTCACTTTTTCTCAGGTCTGTGGGGCAATGTCGGGGATACCCTCTCAGGCTGGAACTGGGCTTACTACGGATCTGCAGCGGCAGGTACCATTTACCTGGTAAACTCTGATCTAGATGAAAAAATCAATTCATACTACCAGCGGGATAATCCGTGGTCTAGAGATACCCAGATGGCCTTTTTGAATTGGGGCAATTTTATTCAGGCAGTTCCCCACTCGGCAATTTTTATCTATGGTTATTTCGGCGATGACAATAAACTTGCAGCAGCAGGTGCAGCGGGCTTACAGGCCATGGGAATATCTGGTGCAATGGTGTTAAGTCTCAAATGGGTTTCTGGTCGACCACGGCCTGTGTACAATAATTTTACAGATTCTACCCCTCGAGATAAAGAATTCAATTTCAATATTCTACAACAATCCTGGGACTCAGACAGATGGCGCTGGCCCTCAGGACATACTTCGAGCAGTTTTACAGCAGCAGCGGCTTTCGCGGGATTTTACCATGATAATATTTATGTAGCTTTAATTGCATACCCATTAGCTACCCTGATGGGGTATGCAATGATTGTTGGCCAGTTTCACTGGGCCTCAGATGTATTCGCTGGCGCTCTGATTGGCCAGGCAGTAGGCTATACAGTAGGTAGAAATTTCCGTAGAATGTACGAAGCCAGGCAAAATCCTAGCGCAGAGCAGGCATTGTCGACCGGAAGTTCGTCGACCCTCGATTACTCCTTTTCACCTTATTCTTCACCTGAAGGCGCTCAAGGTCTGGCAGTTACCTTAACTTTTTAATCTGTTTGAAGACAGAACAGATTTCAATAAGCCCGGTATTGAGATTAGAATAGTGCCCAGTCCCAGCGCCGGAATGCCAAACCATAAAGGACCGGGAGTAATGGTAGAAAGGGAAAGAACGATCCCTCCCGTAAAAATTGCCGCAGAAAATACAGGAAATCGTGCTTTTTCTGTCTGCTCTGCCGGTAGCGCGCGTTGAACCCTCTCCAGTTTTATTTTACCCGAAGATACCATATTCAATGTTTTCAGTAAACGCTGCGGAAATTGTTCTAAAAAGGTCATATAATCTGGCAACGCAATCACTTGTGAACGAACAAGACGCATGACTGAAAACTGCTGCAGAAAAATATCTGCCATTAAAGGTTTCGAAACATCCGCAAGATTCATCTCAGGATCAAGAATATGGCCAACAGCCTCGATTGTGATAATCGCTTTGATGGCGAGCATAATATCACTGTTATAATAGACTTTAAATTTTGCACCTTTATTCAGTGCATTGAGAATCAGTTTTCCCAAAGAATAATTTTTGAACCCTGCCCCATACCAATTACGGTTGATTTCTGCTACTGCAGCTTTAAAGCCCTCGGGATCAGAGTTGGGACCCGGCTTGGTAATTGCCAGCAGATATTCCGAGGCGGTATCGAATTCACGGGTAATGAGATAATAATAGTACAAAAAAAGATTTTTTCGGGTGTCTTCACTGAACTCGCCAATCATTCCCAAGTCAAGAAGACAGAACCTTGTCTTTCCGGTAATCAGCAGGTTACCCGGATGAGGGTCTCCGTGAAAAAAACCATCAATAAAAAGCATCTTGATAACAAACCTTGAGCCAACCTCAGCCAGGGCCTTACCATTGTAGCCGGCTTTCTTGATTTTCTTACTGTCATCTGGGGATAATCCCGAGACAAATTCCATACATAACAAACGACGTGTCGTATAATCCCAGTAAATTTCAGGGACCTGAATATTAGGTTCTTCTTTGAAGTTCTCTCGAAAAATATCCGCGTGTTTGCCTTCCTGGCGAAAATCGAGCTCCCGCATGGTATAGACTGCAAACTCATCGACCAGTTGTGCGGGTTTGTAATCTCGAATGCCTGGTATTTTTTCCATGATGGCGGCCAGTCGTTTCATAAGACTTATGTCATCCATCATTCCTTTGATGATTCCGGGTCGTTGCACTTTAACAACGACTTTTTGACCATTTACTAAAGTAGCCATATGAGCCTGGGCCAGCGAGGCTGCGGCAATCGGCTTTTCTGAGAATTCTTTGAAGATCAAACGAATCGGTTTTTGAAACTCAGACTCGATTACACCTCTTGCAGCTTCATATGAAATCGGCGGCACACCCGACTGTAACTGGCGCAATTCACGGGTTACATCTTCTGGCAGCATATCTTCTCGTAGAGAAAGAATCTGACCCAGTTTTATATAGGTAGGTCCCAGTCGTTCTAAGGTTTTCCTGAACTGTACCGGAAATGTCCCAGTTATTTTGTCTCGACGTAGAATGCGGCGAATAATTCCCGCAAGTAGCCGTTTGTGCCAGGGACGGGGACGTAAACCTTTGTGCCGATACAGCTTTGCGATCCAGATTTCGAGAACCAGATCAATAATACCCCGCACTACATAAATTGCTCTTCTTGTTTCAACCAGTATCTTGAACATACATCTACCTCAGTTTAACGTCCTATCGCCAGCATTCTTTCTAGAGAATGCCGGCCTTTCTCAATCACCTCTGGCGATAAATGAACTTCAAATGTTTCATTTTTTAAGGAATCTCTTACCTTCGCAAGGGTTATCTTTTTCATATGCGGGCATGTCTGGCATCCTGAAACGAATTCAACCGTCGGAAATTCTGTTCGCAGGTTATCACCCATGGAGCATTCTGTAAGCAGTAAAACCTGTTCTGCTTTTGAATCTTGAATGTACTTACCCATTTGAGATGTTGAACCAGTAAAGTCGGTTTTTTCTGTTACATTCGGATGGCATTCAGGGTGTGCAATCACTTTGGCACTGGGCCACTGAACCCGCGCTGCATCGATATCCAGAGGGGTGTATAACTCATGCACCATGCACTTCCCTTCCCAGATAATTATTTTTTTGTCGGTCTGCTTCTGCACATTTCTTGCCAGATAACCATCGGGAACCATGATCACTGTGTCGCCTTTCAAAGAGTTGACAACTTTTACAGCATTGGCACTAGTGCAGATTACATCGACCGCGGCCTTAATATCGGCTGAACAGTTTATATAGCTCACTACCTCGGCCCCCGGATGCCGTTCTCTGAGTAATCTTATATCTTCAGGAGTTATACTTTCAGAAAGCGAACAGCCGGCTTTGGGATCAGCAATCAGTATTTTTCGTGCAGGATTTAGAATCTTGGCAGTCTCTGCCATAAAATAAACCCCATTGAACAGTATTATATCTGCTTCACTTTCCATTGCAAGTCGGGATAACTCCAATGAGTCACCAGTAAAATCTGAAACTCCCCAAAAAACATCTGGAGTCATGTAGTTATGTCCCAGAATTACAGCGTTTTTTTCCTTTTTCAGTGCTTCAATTTCTTCGATTAGAGTTTCAGTCTCTGCCAGTTCTTCTGCTGTTTTTGTGTTAGCATAGGCTTGTTTGACTGTTTGAATTCGTTTATCCAAGGTAGCTGACCAGCGTGCCATAATACACAGGAAATAATAATAACAGACTGTCGATGACTTTCTCGGTATTTCAGTACTAGATTCTATGAAAATTCTCAGGTTAAAGCACTTTTTTTCTGATACAAACCCTGCAGAAACCAATTGACATCAAGTTTGGGCATACTAGATTACGATATATTAAAAGAGGCTATGCGTTACCGTACCAGAAAATATTTGTACAAAACACTGCGTTACTTTGCATCTGGCATAGTTATCACCCTCTTGTATATTTTCGCAGCTCATCAGAAAAAATTACCGGCGGTTTTTGAAAAATATACAGGATCATACATCCGCCATACGACTCTGCCCTTCTATACCCAGTTTTTTCCTGCCCCGAGCGGAGCTTCTGAGTCAGGCAGTTTTTTATCGTTTCTTGATTTTACCGCTCGTGAGCCAGCCTATCTGCATGCCCAAGAGACTTTGCAGAGAACTCTTGAAACTCTAAAAGAACTGCCTGTAAATCGTTTAAGAAAAGAATTTGTACTCGATGTGCAGTCTGACCCTGCTTTGTTAAACTGGTTGCGTGCTCCCGAAGGTAAGTTTGCCCCAATTCTAAAATTTGATTTTTTAAGTCGGATGGACAACCGCCCGTTTATTCGTTCATTCACAATTCAGGATGCCCGAGGAGAAATTTTGCACTCGTCGGCCGGTAAGAATGAAGATCTGCTGAAACTGCAAAGCAGCGATCTTGCATTGACGCCCGCTGGCTTTTCAGTACGCATACTTGGCGACAATGTACCGTTAGGTACGGTCTCAGCGAGTTGGAACCTGGCAGGTTTTCCTGATATTCCGTTGGGGGGAAAATATTCTGAAGGGACATTTATACTGGTTACTCGCAGAAACGGCGCCTTGACCTATACACCGGCGATGCCAGAAGAATTGAGTGGTCTGGTTTCCCGATCGGTCTCCGGAGAAAGTCGTTATACGGGGCCAACTGCGGGAAGAATTCATAGTTACCGAGTTATTTCCCAGAATTACGGGTCATTGCGTATTGCGGTGTTTTTTCCCGCCACCAATCTTGCATATCATGTATTTAAGTACCTAATTTATCTTTCGGTAATAGGTTTAGCAGTTGCAGTATTCCTGGGAGGAAAATCTGCCTTTGCGTATGCCCGAGAAAAAGTAATTGCTTCACGGGCGAACTGGCTTGAGGCCGGTTTAGAAAAAGCAGTTACAATGAATCGTCGCAGTCTTGAGCTGGCAGAGCAGAGCCAGCGATTGCTGGTATCTGTGAGAGAACGTGAGTCAAACCAGCTTGAAGCGATTGGCACTACTCTGCGCAGACTGGAATACAGAATGCGGGAAGCTCGCTTTATGCCTGCCAATGCCTCCCAAAGCCAGGCAACCGTAAGCTCTCACTTAGATCATAGCCTTACGCACGATCATGAACACGAATTCCAGCACGGTTCATCAGATATCTCATTCTCCAAAGAAACACCGCGAACGCCAGATTCTGATGAAATTGAAGAAGAAACTGACCATACTATTCTCGAAGAAAATTCTGGTGCGCAAGATACTCAGAACAACATCATTCTGCCAGCGGGCATCAAACCGCCTATTGTTTTGACGAATTCAGAATCATCTGAAATTGTAATTGTCAATGAAACTGAACCAGTCACTGATCTCAAATCAGATCATGGGCCAGTAAAACAGGAGATTGCCGAGCAGAAGAATAGTGAAAAGAAAAATCTTGAGGGTACGTCACAAACGACAGAAAAACCAGCAGCAAATTCAACACAAGTAATGGCTAGTCAAGAATCAGTCGTCTTGAACCATGAATTGCGTCTGTTAGAAGATTTACCCTCTCGTGGTCTGTTTGTTCATAAAGATCCATTTCCTGACCTTACTCCTGATTTCAGCAATATTGCGAAAACCGACCGAGACAGTGAAAAACTGGCATCACAAAATGATCAAGATTTGCAGGTTTTACCTGCTGAAGATACAAAACCAGAATTCGAAGAGCAGATTGTTGAAAAACCCGCTGTTATCGATACAGCCAAAGAAGAGCCTGCATTCAAGAATCAACATGAAAAAAACCTTGTTGAACAGAGAAATGATTTATCAATTGATATAAACTTCATGGAAGATGAGATCGAAACCTATGATGAACTCGAAAAGCAAATGATACAGACCTCTTTGCCTGTAGATGATGAAACACGAGAAAATAAAATTTCGAACCCGCCTTCTGATAGTGCAATGTTAACTCTGATTGAAGATATTGAAGACAACTCCTTGCAGTTTTCAAATGAAAAAATTATAGATTTTGAATCTTATTTTTCTGAAGAAGATATGGTTATTATTGGGCTTGAAGACGATCCTGCCCGACATTTGAAAGAAGCACCGGTGAAAAAGGCAGAAGAAACCATTTCAGCTCCCGAACCTGTTACTGAAGAAAAACTACTGTTCGTTGATGATGCGCTGGAAACCGTATTACTCGAACAGGGTATGAGTGAAATTCGTAGACTTATCGATGATGAGCCGTCAGCCAATCATATCGCAAACATGTCAGAAGAACCTGATTTGCAAAAACCAGTAACATTTAAAACAGGATTTCAATATTCGGGACAAAGCGAAATTTTAGAAATTGAAGATTTATCAAATGATCAAAGTGGTAAAAAACAAGTATAAACAGGTTTTTACAATTGGTGTCTGGTTATGCTGCTCGCTTTTTCCAGTGTCTGCAGAAAACGTAATTGCGTATCCTAATCCCTTTGACTATACCTCAAATCAAATAACATTTCGTTATAACCTGATTTCAAATGGTCTGGTCAGTATTTCCGTATATAGCATGCAGGGGCAGCTTGTAAAAACACTGTTTGAGCGATCACAGCAGGCTGGCAGTGGGAGTCCGGTAACTACCACGTGGGATGTTAGAAACCAGAATGGCCAGAAACTGAGTTCTGGTATCTACGTTGTTTATTTACAGGTAGAGTATCTGAACCCTGCAGCGTCAGGCTCGGCAGGCTATGAGTCCAAATTTAGATTTACGGTTTTACGATGATTCCCTGGAAACGAGCCTCATGGGTCTTATTCCTGTATTGTAGCATTGCCGGCCGACATATTTTCTCAAATTCTCCTGTGACGTTTCTTGATCAATCTTCATCTGCTCGGCACTTATCAAGCGGCGGGGCAATGATGAGTGATGATCCCGGGCAGATG
This sequence comes from Leptospiraceae bacterium, assembly GCA_020440825.1. Lineage (GTDB taxonomy): Bacteria > Spirochaetota > Leptospiria > Turneriellales > Turneriellaceae > JAGRNJ01. The sequence goes on from JAGRNJ010000014.1 coordinate 31,759, forward strand.
TTTTATAATCCTGCTGTTTTACAGGGTCGCATTCGGGGTAGAACCATGTCATTCAGCTATATGACTGGTCTGGAGTTTTCTCAGAACCTTATCTCTGCAGCGTATGCCTGGCCATGGCTTAAAAATGCTTTCTCATTTTCCTTTATTTATAATGGCCAAAGTGGTCTTGAAGCATTTGATGCAGCAGGTGTCTCGCAAGGAGCATTTGCCACTACTGAGCTAGGTGTTGCACTCTCCCATTCCTGGAAGGTAAATTCTTTTTTACAGTTTGGTGAAACCATAAAATATTATAATCTGGATTACGGTCCGGCAAATGCTTCTGCATGGGCAATTTCTCTTGATGCGGGAGGCTTAATAACCCCTATTCCCGGAGTGTTTTTCGGGTTTTCATTTTCAAATATTGTCAATACGCAATTGCAATTTCGAAATGAAGCAGAGCACTTACCCACGGCCGTAAATATTACCCCTGGTTTCGAAATAATGCGGGGACGGGCCAGAATATTTTATAACTATCGCCATTATCTGGAGTTGTATGATGTTTTTGGTCTGCCTGCAGAACACCGGTTTGGCATGGAGTTCGATGTCTATCACCAGTATCTGCAAATGAGAGCGGGTTTTGACGGACAAAATGTTACTGCCGGAATCGGCGGAAACCTGTTCCAGTATAATTATTCATTTGCGTATTTACCATCCGCAATTGAAACCAGATTTGCCGCCACTTTTTCTTTCAATATGGATATCGTCGGCGTTGGTCCATTTAAGCGTCCTGATAATATTGCCCAGAGTGATATTGAAGAAGAACTGGTAGAATTTTATGAAGGAATTGCAGATTACAATAAAGGCAACTATAAAAATGCCTATGACAAATTTACATCCGTCATTCGTAAAAACCCTGATCATGAGATGGCAACTCTCTATCGAGACCGGGCCCTGCTTCACCTTCGTACCAGTAACTGGCTCGACCAGGAACAGGAACGTCTTATTGCATTGCATAAGGAACTTGCAAACCGTTATGAAGCTCAGGCAAATTACGGGGATGCTATTCTTGAATGGCGCAAGGTAATAGAGTTAAACCCGATTGATCGTGAAGCTCAGCCAAATATTGATCGAATCAAAGAAAGTGTGAGTACAAGAGTTCTTTCTCTACACCGTCAGGGATTGAATCTGTATTCTTCTAATTCAGTTTTTGATGCGATAACTGCGTTCAGTGATGCTCTCCGGTTAAACCCTGAATATGAGCCGAGTAAGAACTGGTTATTCAAAATAAAACAGGAACTTTCCCAGGAAGAATTGAAAGAAAGAGAGAGAATCGAAAGACTGCAAAAAGCAGAACTTTTTTATAATCGCGGATTAAGCTACTACGGCAGAAAGACTTTCGAAGAAGCCATTCAGGAGTTTGACCGCGCTCTCGAGTTTAATCCCGAACATCCGAATGCTTTAAAGTATAAAAAAATGGCAGAAGAAGAATTTGAAGCAGATAAGCTGGGACTGCGCGGACTCGAGGCTGCCAATACTTTTTTTCAAAAAGGTATGAAGAATTTCAACTCTGGACAGTACTATGCGGCTAAACGAGATTTTGAGTATGCTCTGCGCGCTTATCCGGCTCACGATGAGTCTCGATCAATGCTGCCTAAAGCAGAAGAACGGCTTGCTATACAAATACGGCCCTTTATGTCAAACGGTCAGGAGAATTATCGTAAACGTATTTTTTCTACTGCAGAGCAGAACTTCGAAGATATCCTGAAGCTCGACCCGGATAATGAAGAAGCTAAAGATTATCTGCGCAAACTGAAAGCAGAAAAACAGGCGGCTATTACATTCCACATGGCTGAAGGTACGCGAACCTTTAATGCAAAAGATTTCTCGAAAACTATTTATCATATGGATGAGGTAGTCAAACTTGATCCAGATAATTCAGATGCTGCCAGAATGCTCAATGCTTCGAAAGCAAGAGTTGAAACAGAGGTAACTCGAATTCATGGTGAGGCTCTGGCTCTATTTGAACAGGGTAAATTCAACGAAGCCATATTGACCTGGCAAAGGGCATTACAGATTGATTCTTCCCATGCCCTCTCTCTAAAATATCTCAGTGAGGCAGAGTCTCGGGTCAAGCAGTCGAAATTTGGTGCTCTGGTCGAAGATTTTAACCAGAAGGGAATAAGTCTGTTCAAAAACCGAGAATATGAACAGGCACTTGGCTTTTTTAACAAGTCGCTGGAAATTGATACTGCAAATGCAACAGCCAAGCAATATAAAGAAATGACCCTGACAGAGCTTGAAAAAGAGAGAATTCAAGATGAAATTGCAGCACTGTTCATTGGCGGGGTTCGTAATTTTAAGAGACGAGATTATGAGGCCGCTATTGATAACTGGCGAAAAGTTAAAAAGTTAGATCCTGAAAATACTCTGGTAGACAAATACATTGCCCAGGCGGTTGAATCTCAAAAAAACCGGAAGATTATAGATTATATCAATGGTCAAAAATATTACGAACAGGGTAAATGGCTGCTCGCCAAGTCATCTTTCGAGAGAGCTCTCGTCGAAGATCCTTCAAACAGCAAGGCAAGATCTGCCCTGCAAAATACGTTAGACCGAATCACAGAAGAACGACAGCAATTTATGCTCGAAGGTGATAAAAAAATGCGTGCGGGGGAATATATTGCTGCAGCCAATGAGTATATGAATGCCTACCGACTGGATAATTCTGCAGAAAGTCTGGCAAAACGGGAAAATGCGCTACGCGCACAGAATCTGCTGGAAACTGCAAATAAATATTTTGAGAATGACTCCCAGGTAGGTTTGTCTATTGATCCCTATCTGAGATTGCTGGAAATCAATCCATTTGATAAAGGTGCCAGCGAAAGAATAGCCCAGGCAAAAGAAAGGGGAAAGAGTCTGCAGCAAAGCTGGATGACCCAGGCAGAAAGTGCTGAGTCTGCTCAAGATTATCAGACCGCATATGCCTATTATCGATCATTGACAGAAATTGATCCTGCAAATACCGAGTTAAAAAAAGGGTTAGCCCGAAACCGCAGAGAATTGCGAAACCTTGCTTCGGTACCGTTTAAAGAAGGTCAAGAGGCAATGGCATTGAAAAACTATGTTCTGGCGATTGAAAAGTTCAATGCAGCTATTGCCATCGTTGATGATTATGAAAATGTACAGGAACTGATCAAAACCGCACGGGAAAAACAGGAAGAGAAAAAAGCAGAACAGGCAGCTGCAGCAGCCCGCGCTGCGAGTTCCAGCGGGTCTGGCAATTCTGGGGCAGCAAGATCTTCAGGTTCAGCCCAGGATGCCCTTGTAAATCGCGGGATAGTTCTCTACAGACAGGGTAAGTATAAAGAAGCCATCAGTGTCTGGAATCAAGTACCCAAAAGCTCAGAATCCTATTCCAAAGCTCAAAAGTATATTGCACGTGCAAAATTAAAACTTTGATTTCAGTTGACCGGTTGCACAGATAACATTCAACGGATTTGTGGTTCGTTTTTCCAGAATATCTAAACGCTTTGTGCTGCAAAAATCCTTCACTGGTAAACCTCTCAAATATGTTCATGCCCTGAATAATGTAAGTTTTGAAGCATATCGCGGACAAAGCACCGGTATTGTTGGTGAATCGGGCAGCGGAAAAAGCACTTTAATTCGCCTCTTTATGGGTCTTTATCAGCCAGATTCTGGTTTTTTCAGCATGGACGAGCTGATTTCAACCTATATGCAAAAAGCCGACTGGAATAAACTTCGGCGTCGAGCAGCGATGGTCTTTCAGGATCCATGGGGTTCTTTGAATCCCCGTTTACGAATTCAAGATATTCTTACTGAACCCCTGGCCATTCATGGCAGTGCTCTGCAAATTCCTAAGTCTGAATGGGCCAATATTCTCTACAAGACCCTTGATTCAGTGGGGCTGCCACAATCTTGTCTGACCAAGTATCCGCATGAGTTCTCTGGCGGCCAGCGTCAGCGAATAGGAATTGCGCGAGCATTGATATTGAAGCCATCTCTAATACTCCTTGATGAACCGGTTAGTGCGCTGGATGTCAGTATTCAGGCCCAGATCTTGAACCTGTTATCTGACCTTCGCAGTGAATTCAATTTGACTTATCTATTTATCGCACATGATCTCGGTGTGGTTCGCTATCTTTGCGATAGAATTGTGGTCATGTATGCAGGTCGGGTAATGGAGGTAAGTGACTCAGAAAGTCTGTTTGAGAATCCGCGGCACCCTTATACCAAAACTCTGCTCAATGCAATGCCATCTATTGAGAAACTGGGGCAAATACCAGAGGCAGAACCAGAAGTCGAAATAGTTGAAAATCAAGGTGGATGTCCTTTTGTACACAGATGCAGTAGAGTCATGGAAATTTGCCACAAGACAATGCCCCAGGCCTCTACCCTCGGTACTTCGACCTTTTATTGCCATAACCCCATGCCACAGATTTGAAAGCGCAGTG
>JAGRNJ010000014.1:36309-38472 GCA_020440825.1 Leptospiraceae bacterium
CGTTTCCCAGAATCTGTAAAAGTAGACAGCGAAGTATGGCAATAGTCACACTTTATCTGATAGGCCTCACTCAGCGGCAGCATGGTATTCCGGGTATATTTACCCAGTCGAGTCAACATTGTAAAGTCTGCTGTTTCAAGGCCTTTTTCTGCCTCAAGATGACAGTCTTTGCACTTTAAGTTTAAAAGATTTGAAATTTCCTGCATTTCTTTGGCTATTTCCTGTTTCTCTTGCAGCGAATAACTATTTGATTTTTCACCTTTTATAGACATTTGAGAAACTACTGCAAACAAAATAAAGAACAGGGTTAACAGCAGGTTTCTGCAAATGCGCATACCAGTAAAGTATACTTGAATTGACACTCTGTACATGAAAATATTCCATAGATCAGTATGCGCCTTATTCCAGTTAGTTTTTCAGTGATACTGTTTGTATTTGCCTCATTACAATATAATGATCCCGACGCTCCACTCTGGATCGCAGTGTATTGTATTCCGGCTTTACTGCTGGCAATCCAATCATTCAAGAGTCTGCCGATCATTGTTTGGCTGGGCATCGGTGCTCTTTACCTGGGAATTCTCTGTTTTTTTATTTTTTATTATCGAAATATGTTAGTCAACCAACAGCATGATCAATTTGTAGAAGTCTATCGGGAGTTCGGCGGTCTTTGTATTATTCTAATTTTTATAGGAATTTCATACTGGCGGGGTGTAAAAAGTAACCGAATGTGAGTCCAGTTTTCCCTCGTTATAGTTGAACTTGGCTGAGAAAAATTTATCTTGCAGCATCCACGACAGGAACAGCTTATCCCCTTCCCATAAATTGAGATTCAAGAGCTCAGAGTTCTTTATCCAGTGCAGTTCCCCCTCGGGAGAGTTAATCAGATTTCCGGTAAATTTATGAGCCGAATATAAAAATACCTGCCAGTCAGAATTATGAGAGAATAGCGGAAAAGAGATCAATCCTTTTAATTCAGGGGTAATTGTGAGACCAGATTCTTCATATACTTCACGAATGACACATTCTTCAGGCGACTCTCCCTGTTCAAATTTTCCGCCCAGGCCATTGTATTTTCCCTTGTGAACATCATTCTTTTTTTTATTGCGAAGCAACATTAATGTTGAATCATCTTTTTGCACGTAGCATAAAGTAGCCAGAATTGTGCCTCTCTTTGTGTCTGTCATATGCAACCCTTTATAATGCAGATATTGCAGAAAGGAATATTCAAACTAAAAGATGACAACACATCCGAAAGATTAAAACGGGAATATGCGAATTCTCATAACCAATGATGACGGGCTGCATTTTCCGGGACTGACGACCCTGGCAAATAGACTGCGTGAAAACCATGATGTGTATATTGCTGCCCCGAGTACTGAGAAGAGCGGTACAAGCTCGGCCCTTACCATCTATGATGATGTCTTCACAGAAATAATCGATGAAAAGACCATTATGGTTGAGGGTTTCCCGGTAGATTGTGTGAATATTGCATTGCATGCAGAGGTTTTCAAGGTGAAATTTGACCTGGTTGTCTCTGGTATCAACAAGGGAGTCAACATGGGTGATGACATCATTTACTCAGGTACGGTCGGGGCAGCCAGACATGCGTTTATTCACTCTCATTCTGCTTTGGCAGTCTCCTGTGGTTATCTCACAAACAATGATAATTTTGAAAATGTGGCAGACTTTACTGCGCGTTTTATTCAAAAATTTAATTTCGATGCACAAAATCCGGTGTTGCTCAATATAAATTATCCGCCGGTAATTCCTGAAAAAGTACCCGGAAAAGAGCATCTTTTTTTACATCCAGAGATAAAATGGACTAAAATGGGACGCAGAAAGTACCGAGATACATATAAGAGGAGCGAGCTGCAAGGCGGAGGAGTTTATTTCAACCTGGGTGGTTCAGAACTGGGATTTCATCTAGATCCTGGAACTGATTTTCACGCATATGAAAACGGCTTCATTTCCATCACTCCATTACAGCTTGATGCAACAGATCATGGAAAACACACAAACCTTAAGTCAGTCACAGTTGAACTTTGAAGCAGGTCGCGCAAAAAAAAATAACCTTCTGGATGAAATCCTGAAAAAATCAAAAATTGATCCCAATGATATCTCTGAAATACTGAACCCTCCTTCCCAGATTTCTGCTCAGATACC
>JAGRNJ010000014.1:38572-68379 GCA_020440825.1 Leptospiraceae bacterium
GCAGGAAAACCGAACCTTAACATGGCAGAAGATTTATCTTCATTCAATTCTGATATTTCATCACTTGATCTACAGCAACTTGAAAAGATCGGTAAACTGAAAAAGACTGCACTTTTACATTATCAGGGTAAACGCCCACTCGAAGCCCTGCGCGTACTGGAAGAAGCTATCCGTATGTTGCCCGGCGATCTCGAGTTGATCTACTATGAAGCCTTGTGCCTGTTTCAACTGGGCAAGTATGAAAGAGTATATGATATTCTCTCTGAGCTTGAAAAACTGGATGAAGAAAAAATACTCGCAGGTCTGGGTAAAATAAGGGCGATGTGTCTATTGCGTACTTCGAAATTCGCTGAAGCAGAAACCTACATCCGCCAGTTATTAACCAATTCTAAAAATGATCGTCAATATCTCAATATGCTGGCTTATGCGCTGGAACGACAAGATAAGTTAAATGATGCAAAAATAATATTGCAGCGGATACTTGAAAAAGATGAATTCAATACAAATGCCTGCAATACCCTCGCCTATGTCTATTACCGATTGAATGAAAATCTGACAAAAGCATTAGAACTGATTCGTAAAGCCCTCAATACCGAGCCCGAAAATCCGCTCTATCTTGATACCCTTGCAATGGTGTTATACGGTAAAGGGCAAAAACTGCAGGCGTTACAGGCGATTAAGAAAGCAAATTTTTTTGATCCACAGAACAAAGATATTCAGAAACACCTGGGTGAAATCTCAAAAGACCAGCCCCGCCATTGATGTAATTATTCCTGTACACGATCGCCGTCAACTTCTTGCAGAGGCGGTTGTATCAGTTCTTCAACAGACCTGGACTGGACATATTCATCTTTTTATTGTAGAAGACGGATTGCCCTCTTTACCTGAAAGCCACTCTGGAAATTCTACTGAACCTTGTGCAAATTTCTCGTTCCTGAACTCCTTAGTACAAAAATCTCAACAACAGATTCCGGCTCAAAATAACCGATCTATATATTACATACGTACCCAGCAACAAAAAGGCCCGTCCGCAGCGCGCAACCTGGGAGCAAGGCTTGGTAACTCTGAATTTATAGCATTTCTCGATTCAGACGATCTCTGGCACACTGACAAAATTTCTTCTCAAATGAAGGTGATGTTCGAAGACCCGAATGTTCTCTGGTCACATACCAATGAGGCCTGGTTTCGAGATTCCAAACCTGTCAAACAGGGAAAAAAACAACGCAAAACCGGTGGCCGATTTCTGGATCGTGCGTTTTTTCGCTGCCTGATATCGCCATCTGCGGTAGTGATTCGACGCGCTTTCTGGATGAACCATGGATCTTTCCAGGAAACGTTTCCGGTTGGCGAAGATTTTGAGTTATGGTTGCGGCTTTTATTCCATGCAGAAATTTATTTTCATGATGAGCCATTGACCATAAAAAGAGCGGGAAACTGGCCCCAGTTAAGTTCCAGAAAAGAAATCGATCGATTTAGAATTCTGGCATTGCATCGTTTTTGTAGACTCTATAGACCCGAACAACATCCCGAAATCCCCTGGCAGCATTTCTTTGAATCGGCTTTTGAAAAACTTGAATGGCTTATTCGCGGGGCAGAAAAATATTCACATCCCTCTAAACAGCGTCGTTATCAGAGCTGGTCGGCAGTATTCAACAGATTACGAACTCGGGCCATTTGAGCGGGTTCACCTGGCACTGCAAGAAATTCCCTTGAATAATACTTTAAGATATCACGGTAAGTGTCTTTTTTCATCGTCAGGGATTCTGTTTTTAACTGATTAGCAGAAAGTAGAATCAGTTTATAGGCACTTCGGGTATCCAGACGATCCAATTCATTGGCAAGCCTGTAGTGATAGAAAGCGCTTTGCAGGAATGCTTCATCCCACATTTTAGTCGGCTCCATGTTTGATTTATTCTGATAAGGCAGACTAATGGTAGTGTAGAGAATCTTTCTCTCTTCTGCATTAAGCCAACGTACGACTTTTTCAACCGCATTGGCAGATAAAAGAGTTGAGATATTTTCATACAGTTCACCCAGAAATAAATGATACTGGGCTACCGGCAGACCTTTTGTTCGCAGCATATCCAGTACTTTGGGTGAGAATGATGCGGCATACCACTGCAGCTTACCACCATAATCACGTATTTCTTTTAAAAGTTTCAAATAACTTTTTAAACGCTGGTCGGCCGGGAATATATTTTTATGTAAATAGGATAATTCTTTTTCCAGGTACAGACCAGGCAATCGCAATACGTCTTCGGTGTCTTGAAATCGATTCAATCTTTCCCAGGCACCGCGGATATACTGTCTTGCTTCTGTTTCCCGTCCTGCCCGGTCAGCCAGTAAACCAAGACGCATCCACGTCTCTGGTTTTTGAGGGTCTGAGTCGTAACTTTTGCGAAAACTGGCATAGGCGCCGGCATAGTCGCCCGCACTTTCCTGCTGGTCACCTTTCTTATACATTGCCCAGGCTTCTGCTCTCTGGGATGAATTACGTTCCCGGGCAATAAAATGATTTGCACCTACCATACTGAAATTTCCCCGTGCTTTCATCATCCAGCCTTGAAACTCTGTTTCGAAAATAGAGAAAATCTCTGCCTGTCCTACTATATAACCATTTTTGTATTTACGGTGGTCAGGATCTTTATCAATAATATAAATTCTGTCCCCGAGACGCAGACCCTCCGTTTCGTATAATCTGGCTGTCAGAATCATTTCTCGAGTATCATAATTGAGAAGTCGTGGTCGTTCAGATACCATAGAATGGGAACGGTGCATTACCTTTCCTATGACTTCAAGAGGCAGCGTTCTGGGATCATTGCGTGTTGCGTAGGCAAATACCGGGTATGTCGCTGCAAAAATAGACGAACAGCTCGATAATAAAAATCCCAAAAGAACAACACTATGTCTCATAGTTTATTTTCGGCAATTAACAGAATTTCTGCAGTGATTTAGTCTTGCACTGGTATCAGTACCCGTAACTACAGCAAGAATACTGCTCGACTTAAAGATTAAATGGTTGTCATAATTGTTTTAGAGCAACAGAACGGGAGAATAATATGAATAGAATATCACCGACCGCACATTTTACCGGTTATTCCTGGATCAAAATGGGCTTCTCTGACCCCGTGTTATCTACGCCAGAAGGGGCTTTTCTATATTATGCTCTTGCTCCGTTCGATGTGGTAACAGACATATTCAGTTCAGTAAGTCTGCGTCGATTTCTCTATGCCCGCCATGCTTTGATTGATCATCTATGTCGGGAATATATTCAAAACGGATATTCTCAGGTTATTGAAGTCGCGGCGGGTCTTTCTGGCAGAAGCATACGATTCACAAAGGAATTTCCCGATTTAAACTGGGTAGAACTGGATTTACCCGGCATGTCATCGGCCAAGCATGAGAAACTCAGTAATCTTGGACTATTGCATTCTCGCCTGCACTGTATAGCTGCAGATGCTCTGAATATCGATCATGTGTTTTCAGCTCTGGAAAATGTCTGGGATACCAAACGTCGAACCATCATTATAACAGAAGGTCTTATAAATTATTTGACGAAAGACCAGTTGACCGTGCTCTGGGAAAATTTTGCAAAAATTGCAGCCAGACTGCCTGAGACACGATACCTGTCTGATCTACACCCCAGAGAGAACAATTCTGACAGTATCTTGATTCAGCTCGGTCGATCTGTTCTGGGAGCATTTGTTCGGGGAAAGGTAAATTTTCATTTTTCAACCGAACAGGAATGTGAAACAGAATTAAAACGTCATAAGTTCGAAGGCGGATGGCTTCATCCTGCTGATTTTTCATCGATAACCGGCGTTCACCCCAATCAGAGTTCACCGGTACGCATTATCAATGCAATTTTTTCAAAAGGTGAAAACAACTGACAGATTATGTCTCTTTTATAATCCGGATCAATGTATGAGGGTCTGAACTCGCCGCAGCGCGAAGCTGTTTTTCATGATGATGGCCCCCTGCTTGTTCTAGCCGGTGCGGGAAGCGGTAAAACTCGGGTCATCACAACCAGAATCGCGAGATTGATCAATGAATGCGGGGTTGCTCAATCTAAAATTTTGGCTGTGACATTTACCAATAAAGCGGCAGCCGAAATGCGGGAAAGACTGCGAAATCTGACCGGGAAAAAATTAAGGGGAATTTTTGTCGGTACATTTCATTCACTGGGACTGAAAATACTCAAAGAAAATATTGAAGCAACCCAATTGCGAACCGGGTTTTCAATACAGAGTGCCGAAGACCAGTTGGCCATAGTCGCAGAGATCCATCGAGAATACAAACTGGACCCTGATGCTTTACCCGAGAAATTAATCTTATGGAAGTTCTCTGAAGCCAAGAATACAGGCTTACCAATGCACATGCTCCCGGGATATCTTGATGAGACATACGGAATTGGGTGGGGCAGCTGGTTTGAGCGTTATCAGGAATTTTTGACGAACATGAATTCTGTTGATTTTGATGACTTACTTTTACTGCCCCGCGAATTATTGAATGATCATGCAGAAATCCGCGAGAAATACCAGAATCACTGGAATTATTATCTGGCCGACGAATTTCAAGATACAAACCCGTTACAATTTGAATTTCTAAAACTATTGATGAAAGAACCCTGGAATCTTTGTGCAGTTGGTGACGATGATCAGGCAATTTATGGCTGGCGAGGAGCCGACGTGCGCATTATTCTCGATTTTAAGAAGAAATTCCCGACTGCAAAAATTATTGCTCTTGAGCAGAATTACCGCAGTACACAGGTTATTCTTGACCTGGCCAATGCAGCCATCTCAGCGAATCTTGATCGCCACCCCAAAAAATTATGGTCGGCACTTAAAGAAGGCGAACCGGGCTTTGTATACTATGCAGAAAATACCGAGCGTGAAGCAGTTTTTGTTGCAGAACAGATTCATGGGATTCAGCTGGCCGCAAAGGTACCGTTAAATGAAGTCGCAATTTTGATGCGTACAAACTTTCAATCCCGCGCGTTCGAAGAACAGCTACGGGCGCTGCAGATACCATATCATGTTAACGGTGCGTACCAGTTTTACGATCGAAAAGAAATTAGAGATATTCTCGCATATTTGCGGTTTATGGCCAATGAAACTGATGAACGTTCCCTGATTCGAATAACCAATGTTCCACATAGAAATATTGGGGATACAACTCTCAAGAAACTGATTGAGTATGCAAGAGCTGAAGATTTGCGATTGTGGGATGTTTTTCAGGATATTGAAACCTGCCCTGTCAAGCTGACTGCCGCTGCTCTGGCCGGGGTCATGAATTTACGGGAACTGATTGTGCGTTACAAATCGGACATCCATCGGCCTGGCAACCTGGGAAAAACTCTGACTGCTCTTGTTCAAGACCTGAATCTTGAGGCCGAGTATATTCGTGAAGGTCTGGATGAAATAAAACTCAATGCCCGAATGATGAACATTCGGGAGCTGATTCAGGGGATTTATCACTTTGAATCGAATACAGATGGTGAAAATCATGGTATCTATGAGTATCTGCATTTTATATCCATAATGACCAATGATAATACAGAAGACAATACTTCAGACAAAGTTCAAATGATGACACTGCATCTGGCAAAAGGTCTGGAATTCCATACAGTATTCCTGGTTGGTCTGGAAGAAGGCATCTTGCCCCATAAACGCAGTCTCGAGACAGAAGAAGACAATACAGAAGATCCCACTGCTCTCAATGAAGAGCGCAGACTTTTCTACGTTGGAATCACAAGAGCCAAGCGCAGACTTTTTCTAAGCAGCTGCTTAACCCGTCGCAGTTTTGGTACTGAATTTGAATCAGAACCATCACGATTCCTGGCCGAACTCCCGGAAGATCTGCTCATCACCGAATCGGTCTCGGGCCAGCCAGAGAGTGAAAACGATATTCTTGCACTCTTGACCGGCTTTAACTCAGATTCAGATTAGAACCGGAACTCAAACCCGAAGTTAGGAATTATGGTCAAACCCTGCGACGCCCTGAGTTGAGGATTCACACCGGGGCTATACGGGATATTGTAGTTCCAGAATTGCTGGTTGCGAGCCTGATAGTTATAAATATTAATTACTTCTATATAGGCTCTGAACTGACCCCAGGTGGTATTTTCAGTATATGTATATCTTACATCTAAGCGGTGCGAGGGCTCAAACCTTGCTGAATAAGGATCTGACGAGAACGTCTGGGAATACCGGGTCAGGCTTGGGGTGGCACAGGTAAACCCTGGTGTACAGGATGAACCAACAATTGGAGTATAAGGAAAGCCCGAGAAAAATTCAAATCGGGTACCAATATTGTTTCTGCCAAATCGATAGCCGGCGATCAACTTTAAGCTGTGTGGCTGTTCGAACTCAAAGGGACGGGTAATATTAAACGCAACTCTTCTTGCTTCCGTATATGTATAACTGACCCATCCGTAAAATTCATTTTCTGCTTCGGTCTGGTTTTTACGAATCAGAATTTCAACCCCACGGGCGGATGCCTGACCATTATTCGAAAATACCCGTCCGTTGTTGGTGGCAGCAGATGCCGCTTCTAACAGATTGCTGAAGTTATTCCAAAAACCTTCCAGTTTGATACTGAAATCACCCAGCTTCTGTTCTACACCTGCAGACCGATGGATAGACTCTTCAGGTTTGAGATAGGTCGCAAAAGTAACCTGAGGTTGCTGGTCAAAGGGCTGATTAAAGTAAAAAAGGTTGATTTGTGGAAAACTGAAATACTGCCCGCCCGCTACTGAGATTGTTGTTTCTGTAGGAAACTCATAGCTCAGTAAGCCACGCGGAGACACTGTGGTTTCTTTGGTTAGTGAAAGAAAATCTACCCGGGCGCCCGGCACAAAAGTTGCACCTTCATAGGTAAACTTATTTTCAAGCGTACCCGCTACCAGTTGGTTGATATTCAAGGAACCATCTAACGTTACAGCCTGAAAGGCTGTGGGATCTCCCAAGTCGGGCTGGCCTGTACTTGAACCAGGTCGAGTTTGCGCCTGGGCAGTTCCTGATGCTGTAAAGAAATACGCTTCATATTCCAGAGAGGTGCGCAGCTCTGCAAAATTTTCCCACCATTGCCATTTAAAGCGTTCTTTTAGACCTGCCAGGTTTGGTTCACTCGTTACATCAATTACAAGATTATTTGGTACAGGGGTTTCGAGCAGATCTACAAAAAATAAACTTTTGGTGAAGGAACCGTAGACCACAAGCCGGTTGCTCAATTTTGTCGAGGGTGTGTAATCATAATAGATGCCCTGGCTGTTCGTAAAAACCCGATTTCGAATTGTAAAAGAGCCACCAAGCGGATCTTGACCTTCTTCCCGTCGTTTTGCGCGCTCTTCTTCGGTCAAATTTTCATTTAAAAATCTCAGGGTATCAAAACTGCCGAACACCAACAGGGTCAGGTTATGATGTCCTTTTGCATCTAGAGCCACATTTCCTTTTAATTGATAGTCATAATATTCAGGCAACTCGGTAATTGTGTCTCCCGTCAGTAACTTTACCAAAGGCGGAACCAGAAGAGTCAAATAGCCAATTCTACCTGAGGTAATCCAGTAGCCTCTGGTTCCCGACTCATCATTGACAATTTCAGGATCACCTGTGATGCTCAATTTTCCCGTCTGGTCCGTTCCCCAGGGGGATTGTAGTAAAAAGTTGGCAGAAATCAGGCCTATGTCGACAAACCCTCCGAACTTTTTAACTTCATCTACTGTGTTGATGTCAATAACAGCCCCGATTGCGTTCCCGTACTTGACTGGAAAAGCAGACGAGAACAGGTCTATCTCCCGAATAAGGTCATTTGAGATAATCGACTGCAGGCCACCAAAATGCTGCGGGTTTAAGACAGGAATATCATCAATATAGTATCTGTTTGCCTTATCACTTGCGCCCCGAATAATCAACGGGCCAAAAAACCCAGCAGGTCGAATTACACCAGGTAAAGTCGCTAAAGCTCCCAACGAGTCCCCGAAAGTGGCAGGTGCGTCTTTTATTTCCTGCTTTGTCAAAGTATTGCGGGATATTTTCTGCACATCCCGCTCTGCACGAATGCGTATTGCAGAACCTTTCAACGTCGAACTGTTTAGTATAAAGTTTTTCTGCTGGGATTCCGTAACATTTAGTGTTGTTTTCAGCGGTCGTAGCCCCGGTGAACTGATGAGAATCGTATACTCTCCCCCACGTGGGAAAACAATGCGGTATGAACCATCAGGATTCACCCGAGTTTTAATTCGAGCTTCGGGAATGGTTATTGTCCCGAATTCGACCGGGGTATTCCCGATATCGCTCAGGACTTTTCCTTCAACAACCACCGGGGCCTGGGCTTGCACGGTAAAAAAGAGTGCAGACAGAACAGCTATAAACAAAGCTTGTCCATAGATTTTTAAAACCTTTGACATTCTGGTAAGTTATTATAAGCTCGACGTGCCGTCAATTTTATTGCATTATAAGTGAAAGAGAAAACGATGCTTTACAGGGCAATTCATGTTTGGTGTTTTCCCGTATGCAGGTCACAATTCCGGCGCCCAAGGCTTCTTCTTTGCCCGGTCAGAGCACTCAATATGATATTTTATGGATTTCACAGCAGAATTTTTTAAAAAATGAAATCCAGCGCATAACCTCGTTGCCCGGCAAAGACTTCTTGTTGGTCGATGAAAATGTAATGAAATTCCACCATGATCTTATTTCTGATGTGTTTTCAAAGCCAGCCCCAATTATCATACCGTCTGGTGAAAAGAGTAAATCATTTAAGAGCTTGAGCGAACTCTCAGAAAAACTTGCCGGTTATCCTGTTCGTCGCAATGATCGGCTGTGGGCAATTGGTGGCGGGGTTACCGGCGATTTGACTGGTTTTCTGGCTTCTATTTACCAGCGGGGAATTGCTTTCTATCAGGTACCGACGACCTTGCTTTCCATGGTTGATAGTTCAGTCGGTGGCAAAACCGGTATCAATCTCTCTCAAGGCAAAAACATGATTGGTGCATTTTATCGACCCTGCGCGGTATACATCCACACGCCATTTCTAGAAACTTTGCCTGAAAATCAAAAATTAAGCGGACTGGCTGAAGTTTTTAAAAGTGCAGTAATTCGCAGTCCGGCCTTGTTGCGATATCTTGACGACCATGTTCCACAGATTAGAAACTGGGACGCAGAAATTTTGGGTCAGCTCTCCCAAATGGCAATTAAAGTAAAGGCCGAGGTCGTACGCAAAGATGAACAGGAAAAGTCTCTGCGGGCAATTTTAAATTTTGGCCATACGCTGGGACATGCGATTGAAGCTTTCCTGAATTATAAAAAACTTACCCATGGTGAGGCCGTATCTATTGGTATGGCCTATGCAACTTATTTGAGCTATCAACGAAACATTCTCACTGGGAAATGCTCTCAGTCGTTGCTTGAATTGCAAAAAAATCTGGGACTGCCTGTTTCACTGGGTAAGATCAAAAAATTTGACCGTACAATCGCAGCAAATTTAGTTGATTTGATGGCCGGCGATAAAAAAAATATTGACGATGATTTGCGCTTTGTATTAATCAATGCCAAGGCTGCAGTTTTTCCTGTCAAAATACCGGTGCAAGAAGCACGAAAAAGACTCGAAGAATTTGCAAAAATTTTTTAAGAAGGTACAATTGAAAATACTGATAATCAATGGTCCAAATCTAAATCTTTTGGGGGTTCGGGAACCCGAGATATACGGTAATCTTACATTGCAAAGTATTGAGCAATCTGTTAGACTTGAGTTCGAAAAACAGGCTGAAATTATTTTTTTCCAAAGCAATTCTGAAGGTGAGATAGTCGATAAAATTCAGGATTCTCTTAAAATGAACGTAAATGCTATTGTGATTAACGCCGGGGCATATACTCATACAAGTATTGCAATTCCCGATGCTTTGAGTGGTGTAAAAATACCTTTTATTGAAGTACATATCAGCAATACTTTTGCTCGTGAAGAATTTCGGCATCACTCTTATCTCAGCAGTAAAGCAACTGCTGTAATTGCCGGTCTTGGTGCCCACGGGTATTCCGCAGCAGTACAATATTTTATACAAAAACTGCGAGAGAAAAATGTCTGATCTGGCAAATGCAGTAATTCCCCAGAATGGGGACTATGTACTCAGTGAAGCAGGCGAAATTCTCGCTTATAAACAGACAACAACCAGACTGATGTCCCACTACCTGCAAAACGGGCTTAAAATACCACAGCCAGAAATTCCTGCACGAATTGCTAAATTACAGAGCTTTCTTGAACAAAACTTTAAGTCTGCAGAAGATTATGCAGAGAAGATTCCAGAGCTAGCCACCTTTGTGGGAGAACAGAATGTGGGACGGCTGGGAGCTTTCATAGGCCAGCATTTTTTTACAACCTTAGATAAAACGAAAACTGCAATTCTGGAAAAAGCCAAACCACTTGCCCGGGAAATACACGAAAATCCTTATCGGGTTCCAGGCAATGATTTACTGTTATCCCTGGGAGATGCATTTCGTAAAGCCGCTCCCATGCCCGGTGCAGTCCCTGCACAAACCCTGATTGTTGATTTATCGGCAACTGAATCATCTACTCCTACAGCCATTCCCACAGGCGGGAATACAGACTCGACAAATCTATTGCCCGGCCAGTTATTCTTGAAAGAACTTGGCGAAGAATTTGCCAAAGCGTCCCCGCTAAGTTTTCAAAAAGCTTCTGCAAACCCCTTGCCAGATTTAAGCGCTGGCACAGACAGTAGCTCTTCGGCTACTTCTTCGCCTGACGAAGAATCTGTTCAGATGTTGCCGGGGCAGCTTTTCTTGAAAACTCTCGGCAGTGAATTTGCGGCCGCACCGGCGGCCAAATTGACAACTGCCACTGGTCCAGAAATGCCAAATCTGGGAGCTGCACCCGCGATCGCCGAGCAAACTGTTGCCCGGCAAGTCAGTTTTAAAGAATATCTTCAACTGAGCAATGCTGTGGCAAAATTTATGCGTACCAAAGATCAGGAAGGATACAAAAAATGGTATGCAAGTATTCCGGTGCGTGGAAAAATTATTCTCAATGTAAATTCGACTGTCCAGAAAGAGGCAAAAGGAAGTCCTGTAGACTGGAATGCTGAAATCACTTCCCTTGCCCAAAAAACTGGAAAAATGCAAAGTGAAATGAAAAAGCTGACTGAAGAAATCAAGGCTTATCGTAAAGTTGCAGGAAATTTGCAGGCTGCATTACAGGAAGCCGTCAAAGCAGGTTTACCCGGGGCAAATGCTTCTGCTCTCTATGCACAATTGGCCGCCCTCTTCGAAAATCAGGACTCAGTGAACAGCAAGAGTACAGCACTCAAAATGGCTTTGTTGCAGGTAACTGTTCCTGCAGCAAAAAACTTGCTTACCGAGAAACTGGGCAGTTTGATTAAACAATGCGGTCAATGGTATGGATTGCCTGATCATTGATGGAACTGGCTAAAAAATTAAATATCTATAACAAACAGAAAACCAGCAGTCCGGTGCGCCAGGAGTCGGTTTCAGTTGCACCAGTTGAAGTTTTTGAGCAAAAATCCACTCGACATCCGGAGATTCCAACAAAAATTTATGAAAATAAGCAATTTTTTAATACCGGCCTTGACCAACGATATAAAAGCAAAGATTTAGTCTTTTTTGATCTGGAAACAACCGGTCTTGGCAGTGATGCAAATAATTATGCCTTTCTTGCGGGCTTTGCTTTTTTTGAGGGCGAATCTTTGCTTACCCGCCAGTTATTTCTTGCTTCACCGGGTGATGAAAAGGAGTTTTTACAGCTGTGCTCACGAGAACTATCCGAAAAGTGTATCGTAAGTTTCAATGGAAAATCATTCGATGTACCCTATTTGAGAAGAAGATTTCAGTTTTATGGTCTGCAATGGCCGCGTATTGAAGACCATATCGATCTCTATCACCTTCTCAAAAAAATTTATCCGCAAAAACCTTCCCGCTTACGAGAAGCAGAACAAAAGATTCTTTTTTTTGAGCGTGAAGACGATTTACCGGGATCAATGGCTCCCCAGGCCTATTTTGAGTATCTGAAATTTCAACGCAGAGATGAAATACTCAAGGTAATGAGACATAACTTACTGGATATCCATACTCTGGCCAGCCTATTGATCGAAGTCAGCAATGCTGTACAAGTCTCCCGTGAGTATCAGCCCAACTGGGTAAAACGTGTGCACAAACTTTCTGCTCCCAATGAAAACCTTAACTGGCAAAAAGAACAGATACTGGGCTATCGAGAACCTGCAATCCAGGATTTATGGGACCTCGCTGAAATTTTGCGAAAAGAAAAGAAATTCAAAGCGGCAGCAGGTTTCTATTTGAAAGCCTATCACCGGGGTCTGCAGAAAGCAATTGTTCCGGCGATTCGAGCTTTAATGAAAATCAACAATAAGCAAAAGACTGCCCAGAGATTAGTCGAGTATGCATTACCACGGTGTGAAGCATCCGTTCAGATAAAGCTTTTGCGGTTGCACAAAAAAAAATGACTCTTTTCCACAATTGTGGATAGACTGTGGAAAAATGATACATCCCCGGGTTTTTTTGAGATAATTTTTTCTCATCAGCATATTGACGACTTATCATACTCGACTTTTTTATCCCGATCTTCTAAAAATATGCCGAAACCTGTACAATACGCTAATTTATGAATCTGAATATGCAAAATTTCCCGAGAATTCCTGTACAACAATACCAGAAAAGACTGCAATCTTTACGGTCGAGAATGCAGTCAAATTCAATCGCCTTGTTCATTGCACCAAAAGCCAGAACCCGCAATCATGATGTCGAATATCCCTACCGGGCTGATTCTGATTTACTTTACCTGACCGGTGAAAACTCAGAGAATCTGGCATTGATAATTTCCAAAGACGATGGACTTCGAATTTATATTCCCGATCGGGACCCAGATCTCGAGCGGTGGGTCGGGCCGGGAATTTCCCCTGAAAATCTGTGCGATCGACTGGGACTGTCAGTTTCAGAAAATATTTTTTCAATGCAAAATCTTTTTACCGATCTACCGGAGCTATTGAAAGCAAAGACAACACTGTATTGTGACCTGTACAAACCGTCTTTTTGGCGGGATGATTTGCTCGAACAGCTGGGCAAAATTCTGGCAAATTCACGCAAAGGGCAGCTGCCTCCCTTGAATATCTCTCATCCTTCGATTCTGATCAACGAGATGCGGCTTGTCAAAGATGAGTTTGAGCTCGAAATTATGCGTAGAGCAGCAGCTATTTCAGCGGTCGCACATACTGCAACCATGGGCTATACCAGACAATTTCAAGATGGAATCGATGAATTCAGTATACGCAACTTTCTTGAAAATAAATTTCGACAGCAAGGCAGTTATGAACTGGCCTATCCCAGTATTGTCGCAGGTGGAAACAATGCAACGATCTTGCATTATACCCGCACAGATGCCCGGGTCTTGCCTCATGACCTGATTCTGATTGATGCCGGTTGTGAAGTAGCGGGTTATGCATCCGATATCACCCGCACTTTTCCGGCTGGTGGCTATTTTCAACCGGCACAAAGAGACATTTATAGTCTGGTGTTGACTGCTCAAAAGAATGCAATTGCCAAGGCTTGTGCAGGGAATTCTTTCCTTTCAATTCATGATGAAGCGGTTCGAACACTTGTGCAGGGATTATGGGATCTTGGTTTAATGAAAAGCATCTACTGGAAAGGCGAGTCAATGCAAGAGGCAGAAAAAGTGAGTCCCGCTGGAATAGAAGAAATCATTGAAAAAGAATACTATAAATTATTCTATATGCATTCGACTTCGCATTTTCTGGGATTAGATGTTCATGATACAGGAAACTATTTCTTAAATGGCAAATCACGGCCGCTGATTCACAATATGGTGCTTACAATTGAACCGGGCTTATATTTTCCCCGTGAGTATGATTGGCTCTCAGATGATTTCAGAGGTATCGGGGTGCGAATTGAAGATGATATAGTGATTCGAGCCGACTCTCCAGAGATTCTTACAGGTCTTGCCAAAAAAGAAATACATGAAATAGAAGAAATCGCATCGCTTTCCTGATACAACTTATTTTAACAGTACGATTTCTTCAGATGCAGTCGGATGGATTGCAATGGTCGAGTCAAAATCTGCCTTGAGTGCCCCCATTTTAACGGCCACAGCAATGCCTTGCATCATTTCATCGACACCCTCTCCCACCAGATGCACCCCTATGACTTTTTCATTCGGACCGGTGGTGATCATTTTCATAAATGTTCGTGGTTTTCGAATCGTTGGGGAAAAGTACATATTGACAAATGCTGTAGAATAGCACTTTATATTCTGGGATCCGAATTTATTTACCGCTTCCTGCTCGCTCAGGCCAACGGTCGCTGCCGGCGGATGGGAAAAGATTACAGTGGGAATATTCTCATATTCGAGAAATGAATTCTCTTTTTTCGCAAACAGGCGTTCTGCCAGTTTTCTTCCCGCAGCAATAGCTACGGGGGTAAGTTCAGCCTGACCGGTGACATCACCCAACGCATAAATGCCATTCACCACAGTATTCTGGTATTTATCAACAGAAATATAGGGATCTGCTGAAATTCCCACCCCGGGCAGATTGAGCTTTTCGATATTCGGTACGCGACCAGTTGCCCAGATTACACAATCAAAGCCTTCTATTTTTTTGTGAACAAGTTCCACTCGATTTTGGTATTCAATCACAATATTGTTATCTGTTCCAGAAAATTTTTCTATCCCGGCATCCCTGTGAATCACGATACCATCTTCTTCAAGACGACGGGTCAAATGTTCGCCAATGGACGCGTCAAATTTTCGCAAAAGTCGATCTTGGCGAATTA
Source organism: Leptospiraceae bacterium (assembly GCA_020440825.1). Taxonomy (GTDB): domain Bacteria; phylum Spirochaetota; class Leptospiria; order Turneriellales; family Turneriellaceae; genus JAGRNJ01. The sequence continues at coordinate 53,401 of JAGRNJ010000014.1, forward strand.
AAATATGTACCTGTGAACCAAGGGCATGCAGACTCGAGGCCAGTTCTGTTGCGATGTAGCCGGCGCCAATAATTGCCACTTTCCCGGGACGATGTTCTAATTCAAAAAACTGATCTGAATTGATTGTCAGTTCACTGCCCGGTAAAATGCACGGTATCGGTTTGGCACCGGTTGCAATAAGAATATTCGGTGCGGTATAAAACTGTCCATTGCATTCGATGACAGATTTTTCTGTGAATTTTGCAGTCCCATAGATAAAATCAATTTTGTCATTTTCAAGATTGTTCTGGTAAATGGTGTTGAGCTTTTGCAGATACTGCTTTCGAGTATTCAGAAATTTTTCCCAATCGAACTGGTTGTCAGTGACTGAAAAACCATAGTGTTCACCATCTTCTCTCGCCTGGGCAATTGCAGCAGCATTCCAGAACATTTTTTTCGGTACGCAGCCACGATTGACACAGGTACCGCCGATGGTACGGTTTTCAAATACGGCAACTTTAGCCCCATGCAGAGCAGCACGTCTGGCAGACGCAATCCCTCCGCTGCCAGCCCCGATTACCAGATAATCATATTGCAACATTTTATCAGAATCGCTCTTCTTCACAATAAGCAGGCTATCTGAACAGCGTTGAGTGCTGCACCTTTTAAGAGCTGATCGCCGGCAACAAATAGATTCAGGCCTTTACTGTTTAAGGTTTTATCTTCCCGTAGACGACCGACAAGGCAATCAAATTCGCCGCTTGCTTCTAAAGGCATAGGAAAATGGTTTTTTTCCCGATCATCTACAACTCGAATTCCGGGAAACGCTGCATACAACTCTCTCGCCTCAGCAAGATTCGGAGCCCGATCTGAAAATTCAAGATTGATTGATTCACAATGCGCTCTTAAAACCGGTACCCTGACACAGGTTGCGGTTACAGTAAGATCTGTTGAATGCAGTATTTTTTCAGTTTCTTTGATCATCTTTCGTTCTTCTTCATTGTAGCCACTTTCATCAATGGCACTGTTATGCGAGAAAAGATTAAACCCATAAGGATACGGCATTTTTTGAGGAGTGAAAGGTTTTGAATCGAGTGCTGCTCTAGTAGAGTTTTTAAGTTCTTCCATAGCGGCCCAACCAGCCCCGGACGCAGCCTGATAGGTTGAAACGACTGCTCTTTTAACCGGGTATGCCCGGTGCAAGGGGTAAACTGCCATCAGAAAAATTATGGTAGAACAATTGGGATTCGCAATAGTCCCGGAATGATTTCTGGAATCTTGGGGGTTTATTTCAGGAACAATCAATGGTGTTCCTTCCCGCATTCTGAATGCAGAAGAATTATCGATAAGAACTGCGCCAGCATCGACAACAGCCTGCTCATACTCTTTACTGATTGAGCTGCCGGCAGAAAATAAAGCAATATCAACACCTTTGAATGAATCTTTTGTCATCTCTTGTACAACGATTTCTTCATCGCGAAATTTTAATTTTGATCCCGCACTGCGTTTACTGGCAAGCAGTTTCAATTCTTTAATCGGAAAATTCATTTTTTCCAGTACAGACATGAATTCAAGACCAACTGCCCCGGTTGCCCCGGCAATGGCCACGGACTTAGCAGATGTCGGAACTTTTATCGATTGCATTGGTCTTTTTACAGATGGCAGATAGGCAGTAAATTCTCAATTCGATCCTGCGAATATTTTGATATCGGGAAACTCTGTGTGAGAAGAAAATTTAATATTGACGCCTTGTTCATTATTTTATTGGGTTATCTATGAACACTACAGAACAGCAACCCACTGAAAAAACCGCAGCCAAATCGGTTGTCGATATTCTAATCGTAGGGGCCGGTATTTCAGGAGTCGGGGCCGCCTGTTATTTTCAACGGGAGTTGCCTACTAAGAAAATTATGATTCTTGAACGGCGAAAAGCGGTCGGCGGTACCTGGGATTTATTTCGATATCCCGGAATTCGTTCTGACTCTGATATGAATACCTTTGGCTATGGTTTTCGGCCATGGACTGAAACGAGGGTATTGTCAGATGGCCCTGCAATCAAACAGTATATAGAAGACACCGCACGGGAGAATAATATCTATAAATATATTCAATTTGGTATGAAAGTAAAATCGGCTTCCCATGAATCAAAAACGAGCAGGTGGACAGTCATCGCAGAAAATGAAGAGGATCATTCAATACTTACGGTTGAATGCAATTTCTTTATATCTGCTACCGGCTATTACAAGTATGATGCAGGCTATAAACCTGAATTTCCCGGTGAGCAGACCTTTAAAGGTCAGATAGTTCATCCCCAGCAATGGCCTGAAAATCTCGATTATAAAGGGAAAAAGGTCGTTGTCATTGGCAGCGGGGCAACTGCTGTAACTCTGATACCGGCAATGGCAGATAAAACCTCTCACATCACAATGCTGCAGAGGTCTCCCACCTATATTCTTTCGATTCCTAAAAATGATGTACTCTCTGAAAATCTGCGTAAATTTCTACCGGCTTCGGTCGTCTATTCCATGGCCCGCACGAGAAACATTTTGCTGCAAAAATCTTTATATGCTCTTGCCAAAGCCCAGCCGGGGATTGTAAGAAACCTGATCTTGAACGCAGTCAAAAGCCAGCTGGGAGACGAAGTTGACATAAGCCATTTTACCCCGAAGTACAATCCCTGGGATGAGAGATTGTGCGTGGTACCAGAAGGCGATCTGTTCAAGACTCTGAAGTCAGGAAAAGCCTCCGTTGTTACGGATACTATTGACACCTTTACAGAAACCGGTATTCAACTAAAATCTGGAAAATTCCTGGAAGCAGATATTATCGTTACAGCTACAGGGCTCGACTTACAACTGCTAGGCGGTATTCAGGTTAAAGTTGACAACCGGGAAATGAACCTGCCCGATCGATTGACCTACAAGGCAGTCTTACTGGAAGATGTGCCCAATATGGCCTTGATATTTGGCTACACAAATGCTTCATGGACTTTAAAGGTTGATATTGCGTGCGAATATCTTTGCCGTCTGGTCAGGTACATGGATGAGCATGGTTATCAAACGGTTAAGACTCGACCGGCAGCTGCATTTAAGACAGAAGAGACCGTCATGGGTGGTTTAAGTTCTGGCTATATTCAACGGGCTGTCGATCAATTGCCCAAACAGGGTTCTGAAGGCGTCTGGAAGGTAACGAATGATTATCTCTCAGATCTGGCTACTTTGAAGTTTGGTTCGATTGCCGATGACCAGCTGATTTTTCAATAAAAAGTGCGAATCGCTGCACAAATGCGTTCGACATTTGAGCGAGTTAGATTCGGGTAAAGAGGCAAAAGTACGCCTCGCTGGTACAGTTTTTCTGCATTCTGATAGGCAGATCCTGGCAAGGCCATTGCAGAATGCAAGGGACCCATGGGCATAACTCTGCGCGTTTCAATACCGAGCGATGAAAAATAGCGCTGGGTATGCTCAATGTTCTGTTCAGTAACCAGCGGAAATGCTGTGTACGCATCACTGCCATGTCCATCGAACCAAGTTGAACAACGTGAGTTTTTGACCGCATCCAGATAGTGCATTGCAATTTTTTTCCGTCGTTCTATTAAACTGGGCAATAAGCTTAACTGTTCAAGCGCCATCGCAGCCTGGTAGTCAGTTAACGCGTAATCGAAGCGCAGGCGATAAGGACGACTGCCTCCATGCATTCTTAAATCTTTGGCAATTGAGTAAATGCTCGCAGAGTCTGTCATGATTACCCCACCTTTCCCAATTGTCAGCATATGATCTTCATGCATTCCCAGAATAGCAATATCTGCATCGCTACCCGCCATACTGCCGGCTACTTCTGCCCCGGCCAGACCAGAGATATCCTGAATGATTTGAATTCTGCCAGATTGTATATTTTCTTTCGCTTCAATGCTTCTTTTCAGCTCAGAAAAATTCGAAAAAGAACCAAACGGATAATTGACCAGAATTGCGGCCGTTTTTTCATTTGCAGCTTCTGCAAACTGCTCGACTCCCGTATGAAAGGAATTTCTGTCTAGATCGAGCAGGGTAATCTGCGCATTGACCAATGTTGCAGCATCGAGAGCAGCAAGCGGTGCATTGGTAGAAAGAATGATTTCATCACCGGGTTTGATTCCGCAAGAGAGAAAAGCAAGGTGATAGGCGGATGTATGACTGTGCACAGCCAAGGCTTTTTCAAATTCAAAAGCCTTGGCAAATTCTTTCTCTAAATTGACAACGGTGGCCCCTGCCCCCAAGTTGTCTTGAATCAGCGTTTCGAGTACAGATTTCAATTCATTTCTGGTAAGAGTCGGTTTTGAAAATTCAATCTTACCGGTTTTATTAGCGTTTCTTGATCGGGTTGACGTTGTAAGCACTGCCGCAGAAGTTTCTACAACGGATTCAGAAATGGAACTTTCAGTCTGCATATTATGTCACATACAAATGCGACATAATATGACAAGCATTTTTAAACTCAAGGTGTATTGAGCTTGATATACAGCATCGAAACTGCCATACACAGAAGAAAGACTCCGAATATCTTTTTCAGCAGGTTTTGTTCAATTTTATGTGCTAATTTTGCGCCAGCCCAGGCGGCAGGCCCTCCGCCCACGATCAATCCCAATAATGCCGGTAAATAGACAAACCCGAGACTATATTGTGGCAAGTCTGAAATCTCCAGACCGTTCCAGATAAAACCGGCTGTGCCCATAATCGATACCGGCAACCCTGCTCCTGAGCTGGTGGCAAGGGCATGTTGCACCGGATACCTCAAATACAGTAGCCATGCGGAAGTAAATACCCCGCCTCCCACCCCTAAAAATGCCGAAGATAGACCAATTAAAAAGCCCATGATTATGTTTAAATAAGAGGGAATCTTTTTTGCTGAGCTTTCCGGGCTCTTTTGCTGTGGTTTTGAGGCAAAAAACAGACGCAAAGTAAACAGGAATAAAAATACAATAAAGACAATTCCGAGTTCTTTTGAAGTTCTGTCTGCTGCTAAAAAAGCACCGGCTAAACTGCCGGTTGCAATTCCCGGAGTGGCCAGCAGTAAAAATTTCCATTGTATTGCTTTTTTTTTGGAATGACTGATTACCGCAAACAATGAATTTACTATAATCGCCGCCAGAGAAGTACCAAGTGCCATATGCATACTGATTTCAGGATTAATATTGAGCCAGCGAAAACTTACGGTCAAGACCGGGATCATGACAATACCCCCGCCGACACCAAAAAGTCCAGACACAAGACCGGTAATCACACCGGCACCAAGGTAAAACGGAAGAAAATCCACCGTTGACTTTACCCTTGAACGATACTCTGCAAAGCAATAAAAGATGCTCGACATTCTTAACTGAGAATCAAAAATAACTTGAGGTAAAACATGGGCTCATCTACTTTACGCGAAACTACATTTTTAGAGGCGGTTACTTCAGCAATTCAGCATGAAAAAGACTTTTTTGACTTTTGCCTGAAAACATATGAAACCTTGCCTGATGGAATCATCAAAGATCTTTTTTTTGACCTGGCCGAAGATGGCGAAGAGCATATTCAAAAAATCGAAGAAATTTATACACAGTATGAGGGCAATAAAAGTCTGCCAAACCTGAAATACCTGGGTGAAGTTTATAAGTTTCAAACTACCGCGATACAAAAACTGATGTCGAGGTTAGATCGAAATAAAAATGCAGAACCACAGAAAGAAGGTTTTGAGGCTCTACGCCGGGCTCAACAAGAGGCTGATGATGCAGCCGATGTTTTTGAAAAACTGACAGGCAAATTCACTGACCCCGCAATCAAGACTTTATTCCGGCAGATGGCTGCCTTTAACCGGGAGCGCTCGGCGATGCTCGAGGGTTGCATGGTATTCTACCATCCGACTGCAGACCATGATCCGAGTCAGGATTTTTTCAAAGCCAGTACTGAAATTTCCCCAGATTGATACATGCTGGCAATGTTTCCCGCCTTGGAGCGCAAGGCTTTTGACTTATATGAAAGAATTCCATCTGCCCCTGCCCGTCTGCTCGAAAAATCTGCTTATCATGGTCTCACTGCCTTTACCCGATATGCCGGTAAATATACTGTAGAAGAGCATAATGTAAATGGACAGCATTTCAAAATATTGCAGACCGGCGATACCGATAAACCGCCATTAGTGTGGCTGCACGGCTTTTCAGATACCATATATTCCTTTGCTCTCTCTGCCCGTTATCTCAAAGCGGGATTCAGACTTATCATACCGACAATCCCGGGATTTGATGATGACTTAATTGATATTCACCGGGAATTCAGTCTCGAAAATTATGCGCAATTATTTGAAGCACTGTTTAACAAGATTTTAGATGAAGATTTTTATCTGGCAGGAAATTCCCTTGGGGCAGCAATTGCACTCAAGCTGGCCATCAAGAACCCGCAAAAGATTATCAAAGTTTTTCCTGTTTCAAGTGCAGCGATTGTACCCGATATTCATACGGGTATCTACCGTGAACTTTTACAGGGTGAAAATATTTTCCATATCAACAATGTAGATGAATTCAATTTATTTTTGCGCAGAATCTTTCACCGCCCCCCAAATATTCCTTTTATTCTAAAGGCGCACCTCTACCACGAATTCAGAAAAAAAGGGGTCTGGTACAATAAAATTATGACAGATCTCACGCATGGACTTTTTGGCAGCATTCACGAGGCAGAGAACCTCGATATTTCCCGCTATACTCTTGATGATCAACTTGAATCTATTGACTGTAAAACCCATATTGTCTGGGGAGTATATGACCCGGTATTCCCTATCAAAACTGCTCAATATATGCATCGCAAGATTCCTGGCTCTCAACTGACAATTCTGCCGACATGTTCCCACTGCCCGCACATTGAGCGTCCCAGAGAATTTGCAGATTTGCTGCTCCAGAAATAGATGCTGCAATTACCAAACTTCGAACCTTCACGAAAGAAGCAAAAGGGCAAAGCTCTGCTCATTGAGGGCGGTGGTATGAAAGGTGCGTTTGCCGGCGGAGTCCTGACTGCCATGTATTCTGAATACCCGGCAGCAAACTTTGATGTAATTCTGGCAGTTTCGGCAGGTGCGTGCTCGGCTGCTTATTATGTTACAGAACCCTCTGCAGAGTATCTACCCATCTATCGGCTTACCCATATCTGGCGGGTTGAACTTGCGGGTAAACGTCTAATTAATCCCTGGAAGATTCTTACCGGTGGCAAGGTGTTAAATCAGACATTTTTAATCGATTATCTATTCAAGAAAAAATATCCCATTAAAAAAGAGCGGTTCAATATGCCGGGTACACCCGCTTTTTTTATCACTGTCAGTAATTTGACAACCGGAGAGCCTGAATACATCAAAGCAACCCAGGATAATATTTTTGAACTTTTGAAAGCAGCAACCTCTTTGCCTATTGTTACGAAAGGCAGACAGAAACTCGATTTTCAAAAATATGGGGACGGCGCAATTTTAGATCCCCTTCCCATAGAAGAATTATTGCGGGCAGGATACACCGATATTACTGTTGTACTCAATAACCCGTTGCAATATTATTACGCGCCTTATGGTAAACTGGTTTCTTTTTTATCGTATCCGACCCGGCCATTGCTGGCCAGAAAAATGTATTTTGATTGCCATCGACGTTATAACAAATCGAAAGATATTCTTTTACACCCAGAGAAGGGTCAGAACTTCAGAATTATTGCTCCCCTCAGTTCAGAGATGAGTCTGTTAGAGTCGAATACAGATAAACTGAACAAAACCATAAACGAAGGAATTGCAACCGGAACTGAAATTTTCAGAAAAATAAAATAGTTTTCAATCTTTATGCATTGATTAGTTTGGATATTAATTTAACGGGGGAGCAATGGATCTACGAGACTTACAACTACAACTGGAAGATGCAATTAATTCGGGCACCAGAAATATGGAAGAGGCACATCGAAATTTGGCAGAAAACCTGCTCAATGAATTGAGCAAGGTTGAAAATCTGGCCGATGTCGCCGAAAACCTGCGCTCGACCAATGAGCAGCTGGTCACTTCCCTGTATGAATTTGCCCGCAATGTCAATACAGTTGCCGGACAAACTGCCAGGGATATCATCGAACGTTTCGACGGCTGATTGGCAATCTTTGTGAGTGTTAAAAACTCATAAGAGAAATCTTAATACTGCAGAATTTTTCCCTTATGTTCAGTGTTTTTCTGCAAGTTGGGCATCAGGCTGGTTTTCCCTGGGTTTGTGAGCTTTTGTATCCAACCTTCGAGTAAGGACACATACTCTGACTCGGGATTTTGATCAAAGCCCGCCTGCTCTAGCATTTCTGCCAGTGCGAATACATTATAAAGTTCTTCACTTATGGGAATTCGATTGAGTTCCAGTTGCTCACGGTGATAACTGCTTAACGTTTCCCTCAATAAATTCACTCGCGTATCCATGATTTGAGCAGATGGCTGTAAATATTCAATACTGCGGGCATGAGAAGTCATTTGTTCAAGTAGTTCAAAGAATTCTGCCTGAATTCGAGGACGCAAGAGTGCCGAAATAATGTGACCAGTCAGCAGTAAATGCGTGCCTTCCCAGGTCTCATTGATAATTGCATCATTGTGCAGCCGAGGTAGAATAGAAAAATCACCAAGAATACCATTCCCTCCCATACACAGAATTGCACGGTGGGTCAATTGGCCCGCTTTAGAAGAAGAAATAAATTTCATGAGTGGTGCTAAAAGATTGCGCGCAACTCCAGAATTTTTATTCAGTTCAGCAAGATACCGAAAAACAGTAAAATTCAAAACGTTTTGCTCGATATTTAAATCTGCAAACTCATTGGCAAAAACATCAATCTCCATAAGTTTTTTTCCGTATGCGGTTCGCCACCGGGCATACTCTTTAATTTCAAGTACGGCACGATGAGAGTTTCCTGCTGCACCTATGGCTACATGCAATCGTGAAACATTAATAATATAGCGAATGAGATTTGCCAGCCCATGTGCAGGTCTGCCCAGTGCCTCTGCTTCTACCTGGTCATAAATGACTTCTGCCGTAACTTTACCTTTTGACCCGATGATATCTTTTTTTCTTACAAGTCGAAAGCCGTTCAGTTCTCCGTTGCGTTTTATTCGTGGCACCAGAAAAAGACCGATTGTATTGCTGCCCTCTAATCGAGCAGTCGTTACCCACAGATCTCCCGGATTTGAACAGAACCATTTTTCGCCCTGTAGTATATATCGATTTCCCTCAACCTTGCGAGCGATGGTACGGTTTGCTGCAACATTGCTGCCACCAACCCGTTCGGTTACATATTGACCTGCCATAAACCACGAAGTGCTTTTCGGGTCAGTCAACATTGGCAGATAGCGCTCTTTCTGTTCTTCTGTACCAATTTCCCGCAATGCATAAATTAAACCCTCGGTCATTGCCAATGGGCAGCTTACCCCGCCTTCTCCATTCAAGTTCATTAAAAAAGCCAGGGCATACCGGTGTGCCCAATGGAACTCATATGGCCAATCAGACTGACAGTCCAGATTTACCACGCCATACTCATAAGAAATTCTACGTGATTCCAGCTGTTCGGGAGAATATTGAATTTCTTCAATTCGTTCTCCGGTTTTTGAATAATTTATAATTTCTCCGTATTTGCCCTCTTTATGACAAGCCTCTGTCAGCTGGTTCAGTATCCCTCCGCACAATTCCCCATAGCCTTCAAGATGTGCCTGTATTCTTTTTACATGATCGTTCGGTAAAGAAGCACAATAGCGTTCAATAACCCGCTTTAAAAACCGACTCTCACGATACAGGTTTTTGCCCTGTAAACCCCGGTAGTCAGACAAATCGTATTTTGCAAGGGCACTGTTTTCTGAATGCATGAACCAGAATGCAAGAGGCGGCAGTTTTTACAATTATTTTCAGCGTTGACTTTTTATCTGTGCAAAGAATATTGAAACATGGCTACAAAAAAAACTGCATTAATTACAGGAGCTTCAACCGGTTTGGGAGAGGCTTTTTCGAGACAGGCTGCAATTTCCCACGACACGATTCTAGTTGCCCGCAATGAAAAAAAATTAAAAGAACTGGCGGTTCAATTAAAACACCAGTTTGGTGGTAAACATGAAATTATAAAGGCAGATCTTACCGAAAAGAAAGATCTGGAGAAAGTTGCAAAAGTGCTCGAGAACGAACCAGAGTTAGAACTTTTAGTAAATACTGCCGGGTTCGGAACAATTGGTGAATTTTCGAATCTTGAAGTTGAAACAGAAATATCTGAAATCGACTTAAACATCTCTGCTGTTGTAAGACTCTCCCACGCTGCCTTGCAATCGATGAAAAAAAGAAATGATGGTCGAATCATAAACATATCGTCCATGGCAGGCTTTTTGAGTGCGCCCTACAGTGCCACCTATGCTGCTTCTAAAGCATTTGTGAAAAGCTTTTCAGAAGCTCTGTATGAAGAAAATCGCACCTACGGTATCTATGTGCAGGCCTTGTGCCCTGGTTTTACCCGAACGGAGTTTCAGCAAAGAGCGAATATTGATGTTTCAAAAATCCCAGACTTCCTGTGGATGAATGCCGACGAAGTAGCTCAGATAAGTCTTGAAGAAAAGCAGAAACCGGTTTTGATTCCCGGGGTCATCAACCAGAGCGGAATTCTCATGGGTTCACTGATGCCAGAAGAATTGCGCAGGAATTTGACAGCAAAACTGATGCAGTCTGTCTAAACCTTCATACACTGAATTGCAACTTCTGCCGGTTCTGGTTTACCCAGCTGGTACCCCTGTAGAATATCACAGCCAATTGCAGCAAGGTAATTTCTTTGTTCAAGGGTCTCAACACCTTCCGCAACAACTTTGAGCCCTAAAGAATGGCCCAGGCCAATAATCGAAGCTGCAAGAGAGCGGTCTGTCTTTTGGTTATCGAGATGCTCGGCTTCTATTTCTCGTATGAATGAGCGGTCAATTTTCAAGCAATCAATGGGAAATCGACGCAGATAGCTCAATGAACTGTAACCGGTTCCAAAATCATCAATTGCCAGAGAAGTACCGATATCTTTTAATACTTGCATCTGGGCAATTGTGGCTTCGGTGTCATTCATAGCTAAAGATTCTGTAATCTCTAATTCAAGATTTTCAGCAGAAACATTATATTTTGTCAGCAGATTTCGAATTTGTCGCGGTAATTTTTCATCGAGAAAACCCTGTGCAGAAATATTGACTGCGACCCTTAAAGAAGGGTATAATGGCTGCCAAAGCTTTAACTGGCGGATGGCTTCTTCGAGTACCCAGTCGGTCAATAAAGGAACCAGACCGGTCATCTCTGCGAGGGGAATAAAAGCCCCGGGTGGCAAAATTCCGAATTCAGGGTGATTCCAGCGTATCAAAGCCTCAAAACCCTCAAAACACTGGTCTTTATTGCTCCATTTAGGCTGATAATATAATATAAACTGATTTTCAGCTATTGCCCGGCGAAGGTCTGCTTCGAGCTGTAGCTGGCGCACTCCGAATTCATTCATATCTTCCTGAAAAAATTCATGATTGTTGGTACCATTCATTTTGGCCCGTGAAACGGCATGCGCTACATTGCGCAGGATTTCTTTTGAATTGGTCGCATCATCGGGAAAAATGGAAATTCCTGCTGACAATGAAAGATAGATTTCATGCTCGTCGATGATGAACGGGCTTAAAAAACCTTCAATAATTCTGTTGGCGATTTGTATGCACTCGCCTGCATTTTCGATGTCGAATGCAAGTATCAGAAACTCATGACCAGAATTGCAGGCTAAAATCGAGCTTTCCGGTTTGAGTTTTTCAAGACGTTCTGCAGCTCTGTTGAGCAGTTTATCGCCAATTTCCCGACCTAGCGAGTCACTGATGCTCTTAAATCTGCGCACATTCAGGCCAAATAACCCAAATTTCAGGGTATGGGCCTCATTTTCGGTAATCAGTTCATCCAGTTTTGCCTGAAACCAGACCCGATTGGGCAGGCCGGTAACCGCATCATGACTGGCCAGATAATTGAGTTGTTTTTCAACAAGCTTGACCTGGGTCAGGTTTGTATAGGATGCTGAATAAAAAACTTCATTGGTAGAAGAATCTCTGATACGGGTAATGCTGAGTAAAACAGGATATACGGTTTTATCTTTTTTTTGGTTCCATATTTCCCCTTCCCAGTGACCGCTTCTTTGCAAAGTCTCCCAGAAATTACGATAAAAATCTGAATTTTGCTTACCTGAAGAAAAAATTGCTGGTTTTTTACCATACAGTTCAGTCTCTGAAAAGCCGGACATTTTGATCAAGGCATCATTGACGCTGATAATTCGGGATTGGGCGTCGGTAATCATCATACCGCTGCCCGAATTTTTGAAAGCCTGACGAAAAAGTGAAATCTGCACATCTTTCATGAGAGCGGTTGCAAGCAAGGGATTAAAGTCTTTCTGTAAAGAGGGTTCTTCTCCCATTTGCTCTTATCTTTGACAGTCACAATGCAGTCAAACAAAATTTATCTGAAAAAAAGGGGGAGTATAAAATTTTTCCAGTTCCTTTTTTCCTGGCTGTCAAAATCGAACTAAAATGTCTTCGGTATCCTTTGAAAAGTCCCTGCATCAACTTTTTAGAGAAATTGCCCGCATCTGCGCTATAAAGAGAATAGATCTTCCTGGTTCGTTTCGACAAAATTGCTTAAGTGCAAACCCAATAGCCGCACCGGGGTGCCGGCCTGGTATACTTCGTAAAATAACCTCATTACTTTTGCCAGAGCTGAATCTTTATTTTCGAAAAAAATATTTGAAACCGGTGCAGAATGAGTCTGCACAGAAAAATCGGCATAGCGTATCTTGACTGCCAAAGTTTTCGCCCGCAAAGCCCGATTCTGGCTTCTTTTGAGCAGCTCTCGGGTCAATAATTCAAATGCACGATGCAATTCCTGGGAGACAATCAAATTGCTCTCAAAGGTATGCTCAACGCTAAGGCTTTTTCGCTTACGATCGGGTTTGACTTCTGAAGCGTCTTCAGCCCGTGCCATATTGTAGAAACTCTCCCCTGATTTTCCGAATGTGCGCAACAAATCATTCAATTCAAGTTGTCTAAGGTCTAGACCATTGTGCACACCTAATTTATGAAATTTTACAGCGGTAACTTTACCTACTCCCCAGAATTTTTCTATCGGCAGTCTGGCGACAAATTCCAGAGCCGTTGATGGAGGGATTACAGTTAATCCAAACGGCTTTTTTTCACCAGAGGCAATCTTTGCCAGAAATTTATTGAACGATACACCTGCACTGGCTGTGAGTCCGGTTTTTTGTAAAATTTTACGCAAGATCTCGGCAGCTAAACGGGTGGCAGTCTCTCCATCACGAAACAGCATTGTAACATCGAGAAATGCTTCATCTAAGGAGAGCGGTTGCACGAGATCTGTATATTCTAAAAAAATTCCGTGAATTTCTTTAGAGACCTGTTTATATTTTGAAAAATTTGGCACAACAAACACTGCTTCAGGACACAGTTGCCATGCCATCTTGGTTGGCATAGCAGAGCGTACCCCGAATTTTCGGGCTTCATAGCTTGCCGTACAGACAACTCCCCGGCGGCTTTCTGGAAAACCGCCCACAATAACCGGTTTCCCTTTCCACTCTGGATTATCCCGCTGCTCAACAGATGCATAAAATGCATCCATATCAATATGCAGAATGCGTCGATACGTTTCGAACATAGTTTCTATGTGATAAGTTAAAAAAGAATTGTTCAAACGCCCTTAATCTGTTGTTTGACGGGAAATTCATCTTTGAGGCCTATATGATTACAAATTTCAATGAAGTAAAAAAACGCATTCAAGACTACCCGGTACAGAAAATCGCTGTGGCATCAGGTACAGATTCAGAAACCTTAAGGGCCGTGGCAATGGCTCGCGATGAAAGTATTGCAGAATCTGTGCTCGTAGGTGATGAAAAAGTTATTCGAGAAAACGCAGAAAAAGAAAACATTGATCTTCAATCGATAGAAATCATACATGTTGAAGAACCTGTCAAGGCAGGTCTCAAGGCAGTAGAATTGGTCAGCAGCGGCAAAGCCGGAATCTTCATGAAAGGGTATATTCACAGTGATGATTTTCTGCGCTGTGTACTCGATCGCGATGTTGGCTTGCGCTCAGAAAATCTTTTAAACCATGTATTTATTCTCGATGCCCAGCATTTAAACCGACTTTTATTCATAACTGATGGTGCGATGAATATATCCCCAAGTCTGGAAGAAAAAGCGCGTATCATAGCGAATACGATTGCCCTCGCCCAGGTTTTTGAAATAGAGCGACCCAAAGTTGCAATTGTCTCTGCTGTCGAGGTGGTAACACCCAAAATCGTTTCTACCCTTGAAGCAGCGGCACTCTCAAAAATGAGTGATCGAAACCAGTTTCACGGCGGAATTGTAGATGGGCCTCTCGCTCTTGATAATGCTATAAACCCCGAAGCTGCACGCTATAAAAAAATAGGGGGCGAAGTAGCAGGTCAGGCAGATATTCTTCTCATGCCCGAGATCGTAGCAGCGAATTCTCTTGCTAAATCATTTGCCCATATTACGGGAGGTACAACGGCAGGGCTCATATTCGGTGCCAAAGCGCCGGTTGTTTTGCCATCCCGGTCTGATTCAAAAGAAAGCAAATTGATGGGCATTGCCTGTGCTGTCTACGTTGCCGGTGTAAACTCGGTGAAGCGGGTAAAAATCGGCAAGGTTCATTTTTAGATGAAAGACCGTGCCCATATTCTGGTTGTAAACTGTGGTTCATCTTCTGTAAAAATTGAACTTTTCCAAATTGCAGAAAACTCAGCTACAGACCCGCTGTTCATAGCCTCAGGCAATGCAGAACGCTTGAACTCAGAAAAAGCAAGCTGTAAAATTGATTCTGGCGAAGCCAGCGCTGAAAATTCGCCTCAGCCCGGGCTTAACGTAGAGAAAGCCATCCGCTTTATTTTCTCAGAATTTGAAAAGAAAAACCTGTTTCAGGCAGATTCTCGGGTTGCGATA
>JAGRNJ010000150.1 GCA_020440825.1 Leptospiraceae bacterium
ATGCTCGATGCTTCGAGACCTTTGCGACCTTTCATTAGATTGAACATAACCCTCAAGTTTTCTGCCAGCATTGGGCCCGCTTCTCGGGAATTTTTAATATGAAAAAAATATGATTTGCCATCGGTTGTTTTGACAAACCCGTAACCACGTTCTTTGTGATAATTGGTGATTACCCCTTCAAGATCGCCTGATTGATCTTCAGAAATATCAAATATCCGGGCTCGAAGTTTTTCGATACTCTGGTTTATTGTTATTGTTGCTGGCAGGTTCTGCAGAAATGATCGAAAAATCATTAGATTAGGTTTAAACATCTCGAGTGTCAGTGAATTATACAAACGCCCATCCCAGTTTTGCATATGCACCACATTTCGAATCGTTTCTCGAATTTTATTGAATTCTACCAGTGATTGATCAGGTAAAATTTCAAGCTGACCAATAAGTTTGATGTTTTCAGCAAAACTGTTGCGATCAATAAAATTTTTTATATCATCATATTCTGGCTTAACCTTACCGAGTGAGCGATCTGTAGAATCGATTTGAAGAACAGGGTCAAGTAGAATCGCATGGGCTAAAGCCTCTGCGATAATTCCCATCTGTACCATGAGCATAAAAAAATAAGAATTCCCCAGAGAAAGCCCGGGCTTGAAGAGTTTATAATTCCACAGCAGATAATCAATGAGCTGCAGCAAGTAGCACATATTCGACTTATATTCTGAATCTTTCAAATAGGAAAAATAAGTATTGCGATAGTCGTTGATTTTCGGCAAAATTCCGCTGGGAATTGATATATGGAACTGTTCGCCATATTTCTTAACAAAATCATCAAGCCGGCCGCTTAATTCCCGCTTTAGTTCTACCGGGTCTTCGCGCTCAGTAGCCATGCTATTTTTTTCTTTGAATAGAACCTGGAATTAAAGGTTTAGAGGTTAATGTAGCAGGAATTTTTTTACCTCGAATATCAATAAAAATCTGGTTATTTTCTGGTACATCGGTAATACTGGCGATTCCAAACCCGCTATTCAACGAAAACGAATGAGTTCCGCTTGTAACGCTGCCTATTCTCTGCGACTCATTATTATAAACTTCATATCCGGCGCGTGGTACACCAGGCGCAGTGAGATTGAACCCCATCGAGGTCTGTTGATGATCTTCATACAATTTTTCACCTGCAATAGTTTCTTTTTTCTTTTTCACAAGAAATTGAAGACCACAGGCTTTCGGGGTTAGTTCTTCACTCAACTCATTGCCATACAGCGGGTAGAGCATCTCTATACGCAGTGTATCTCTAGCGGCCAGGCCACAGGGATTCACGCCTGCTGCGAGAAACTTGTCCCAAAGAAGCTGGCCATTTTTTGCTGAACAAAAGATTTCAAACCCGTCTTCACCAGTATACCCTGTGCGGGATACCCAGCTTTCAGGAATTGATGCCAAAGTGGTATTCTGGTAGTAGAAGATCTCTGCAAAGCTGCCAATGGTCTCCCGAACAATTTTTTCACTGCCTTTTCCCTGCACTGCGAGAAAGGCATAATCTTGTGCCGGTACAATCGCAATGTGATCATCTGCATGTTTTCCCAAAAACTGTATCACTTTGTCTGCATTTGCTGCGTTGGCGACGATTCCCACATTGCCATTTGTAAACATGTATACCAGAATATCATCGATGATTCCGCCGTTTTGATTAATCAATGCATTGTATTGCACTTCACCTGCACTGAACGGGGGAATAAGGCGGGCGGAAATTTTATTGAGAAAGCTTATGGAAATATCTGCATTTCGAGCCTCGATCA
>JAGRNJ010000151.1 GCA_020440825.1 Leptospiraceae bacterium
GCTTTCAAGGTCAAACTGTCGGTATTGCCTGAAAACTTTGTTTTGAAATCGAAATTCTTTAGCTGCGAAAAATTTTCGGCAAATGAACGAATATCAGTTTCAAGATTACTGTCTGAAGTACCAGTATAATGTAAAAGTGAGCTAATGTCTCTGGTATTATCGAGAGTTTTCTGCAGTCTGGTCAGTATTCGATTATCTGAATTCTGCTCCCGCAGCTGCAAAATGATTCCGGCAAGCTCAGAGCCAATACTGTCATGTACTTCCCGATTGAGCTGTTCTTTTTCTTCAAGAAATTCAATCTTTGTCTGCTGAAAGCGATCCCGCAGGCTTCGGTAGCGATCAGCAAGTCCCATTGAGAGTGTTACCAGTTCAAATGCAGTTGCAATTTTAATGGCATGCAGCATGACATTCTGGTCAATAAAGCTGAAAAAATCTGGGAATAAAAAACTCAATACCCGAATAAGACTAAGAATAATGAAGAAAGAAAATGCAATGACAAGAAACCAGGCTTCCTTCATTTTTGCTTTCAGGCCGATAGCAATGGCTGCAATACTGAATAGCAGCGTAAAAAAGAACACCAGGTTGAATAGAATGTTTGGAAAAATCCTGACTCCCGGAATCAGATGAAGAACCGCAAATACAATCGCCGAGATAATGAGAAGATGAATGGCTCTACTGAGCAAAGGTTGCCGTTGTTTCAGGTGTAAAAAGCTGCGAACGAATAATAGTGCCGATACTGGCAACAATATGAAAATAGCAAAGTTAATTCTGCGCGTCAATTCAAGGCCGTAATAAAAATTGAAATGAATGAACAGTCCATCCTGCTGAACGATGAAAAGCGATATCATCACCGTGTAAAAAACGTAGTACAGGTAAGCTCTCTCCCTGATCAAGAAAAACAAAAAGAGATTGTAGAGGATCATGACCACTGACATTCCCGCAAAACTGCCAAGTAAGTAATAATCCTTGAGAATTGTGTGCACGAGATTTCTTGTTGCAATTACCTTAAACTCAACATCGATGAATCCGGTACTGGTAACTTCCAGGTAAAATTCCTGCGTAGCTCCTTCATGAATTTGAGCCTCAAACATGATGTGCCGGTGTTGAAATGGTTTCTCAGAAGGCGGGTAGTGCCCGCCCTGCCGATATATCAGGTTTCCGTACTGGTAAGCATCTAATTTATAAATGGTAGTGGAATTTTTTATGACAACAAAAGCCTGCTGGTCGACAATAGAGTGCACTCTCAATAAAAAACGGTCGGTTTCCCTTTTCGGCTTTAGGCCAGAGTTGAGTCTATTGTTTGAAACTCTTTTCAGATGGTTTATATTAAATGTATTTTTTCCGGGAATATCTGCCGGTATTTCATATAGCTCAAGCGAAACGTTACCCGCCTCATCTGAGCTGCAGCTGACAGAAAATATAGTCAAGATGAATAAACAAATTCTCAGTATTTTCATTCGAGAAAACGGCTCAGTAGGCCCTGCCTTCTGCCCTTGATAATTGCTTCGGACTTGCTGTTTACATCCAGTTTTTTATAGATCCATTCGATATGGCGCCGTACAGTATGCGGGCTTATATCAAGTTCATCAGCAATGTCATTGTATTTGAATCCCAATGAAATCATTTTAAGAACTTCGCTTTCCCGGTCTGAAAGCGTGCTGTTGGTGCCAGAGGTAGTGTTAAAAATTCCCGCCATTCTATCGGCCACTCTTGGGGTCAAAGTAGCGCCACCCATCATAATTACCTTAAGCTCAAGCAAAAGCAGATC
>JAGRNJ010000152.1 GCA_020440825.1 Leptospiraceae bacterium
AGGACCGGGACCAGTGCCACTCATATTGTATGGAAATATTTCTGCGTCCGCAGATACCGAATAACAGGAGATAAACATGGCCCAAGTAAGATTAGATTCCCCGCTCAGAAAAGAAGATTTACTGAGCATTGAAAGCGTTCTTTATGAAGCAAAACAGGAAGAACTGGTACACCGGCGCATTGCCCGTGTAAATACAAATTATGACCCGAATGCCGCAGAAATCGGCTATGACTGGTATAAAGCCCAAGGCTCTGCGAAAATTCTGGCAGCCGGGGCATCAGCTAATGATGTTCCATTTGTGAATGAATTGAGTGGCCGCGAGACCCGTCAAGTCTATGACATTGTTGAAGGTATCAAATACACAAAAGCAGAGCGTCGTCGAGTGCAGGCGAAACAATCTATCGGCAAAGGCCCTGCTGTTCAACTCGATTTATTGAGAGTAAACAGTGCCCGTCGATTGATTAACGAGCTTGAAGCAAAAATATTCTTTGTCGGTGATGACAAACATGGTATCAAAGGTATGTTAAATCACCCTGGTATTATTGTTGAAGATGTTGCGGTTGGCGCAACTGGTGCCAATGACGCCGCAAAGCTTTTATGTGCAAACAAAACCCCAAAAGAAAAACTGAAAGATTTGCTGCAGGCAAAAAAGATGGTCGAGCGTGGTGATCTCTTTCAAGCGAAAGTTCTGGTATTGACCAGTGATGCTTATAATTCACTGCTAGAGCCTTATTCTGATATGAGCCCGATGACTGTGCTTTCATGGTTAATGAAAGAAGGTGCATTTTTTGAAGAAATTATCAAGACTTCTGCCTTGAACTCTACCAATAGTAAATTGAAAATTTCTTCAGCTGCAGTTGCCGGCTTTGCCGTTCTGGATAATCGCCCTGAGATAATCGAGTTGGCAACGCCAGAAGACATGACCTTGAGCCCACCAGTTTACGATATACTGGAAAGCTCTGAACAGGTCGCTACCATTCGAACAGCAGGCTGTGTGATTCGTCACCCGACTGCTGTTTATATTGGTCGAGGCATTTAAGATGCCGTTGGCGACTGAGCAACAGATCGAAACAATGTTAGGCATTGAACTAGAAACCTCAGTCGCAGAAATCTTTCTCGCTGATGCCGCTAGAGCTGTTGAGCTCGATGGCATTAATATTAACCACCCTGACTTTAATCAGCTGCATCGGTACTATACTGCGCATTTGCTTGAAGTTCAGGGTACTTTGAATTCTCAGGTGGTTTCTGAGTCGGTGGGCGATGTGTCTCGTGCATATGCGCCAAGTACGACGCCCGACGGAATCGGTAAATTTCTGAAGAAATACACACAATTAAAAGTGCAAGTAACCGGATTCAAAAATAGAATCAAATAAAAGTAATCAGGAGAAAAAGATGAAATTGAAAAATCTAATTTTGGCTGCGCTCATCACGTTTGCCATGGCAGGAGAGATTATGTCTGTCAGTATACAAGATGAAAATCGAATTCCCCAAATTTCTGCAGAAATAAAAAAACTCGAATCTATGTCAGTGGTCGTTGGCCCTATGGGAGATGAAGGCTCTGACATGCAAATCATTGCTTCTGTTCAGGAATTCGG
>JAGRNJ010000153.1 GCA_020440825.1 Leptospiraceae bacterium
AAAAAACGGGTAAAGGTAGCGCACTAATTATAGTGAAAAATTAAACAGGAGAAAAATTTTATGGCGAAGACAAGAACGCGGGTAGCAACCCCGCAGCAAATTAAAAATCTTGATGAAGCAAATGCGGCTCTTGCAGAAATCGGTGTCTTAACGGCAAAGACCGATGCAATCGATGCAGTTGCGACCAGAAAGATTGGTGCGATTAAAGAGAAGGCAGCCACTGATGGTGCCCCTCATAGAGAGCGTATCAAAGAACTTGAATCGGCACTGTCTCTGTATGCAGAGTACAACAAGTCTGATTTGTTCAAAGAGAAGAAGACGCTGACTCTGGCCTATGGCAACATCGGCTACCGATTCAGTACCAAGGTTTCGATCAAAACGAAAACAACCCTTGAGCTGCTGAAGAAACTTTTCCCGGGTCGGGCAGTTCGCATCAAAGAAGAGGTCGATAAAGAAGAGCTGAAAGAGTGGGATGACTCTGAGCTTGCTACTGTTGATGCTGCAAAGGTTGAACAGGACACCTTCTTCTATGAGGTTAACCAGGAACAGGTCAATGCTGATCTGTTAAAACGGGTTGGTTGAAAATGACACTGAACAAGATGCTTTCGGCTCTGGAGTCAGACACTGTTTCGAATGCATGTTCAGTATTTTCAATTATCCAGATCATTCGCATGATGCGGGTACGGGAGGCCCGCCGCTTGCGACAAGAACGCCTGCGCTTGCAATTGCGCAACTGCTGGCATGGATAATCAGCACGAAACAAGAGGGTACTATTGTGATTTGTGCGATGATTATTTTATATCTGATGAAGAGGGTTCGGCAGAATGCCCCGAATGCGGGGCTGTCTGTCTGGCTGAAGATGAAGAGCTTACAATCTGGGAGGAAGATGATGAAGCATATTAAAAAAAGCGAGAATGAAATAAACCAAAAACCAGTGACCGATTCATGGTTACAAACTGCGACGACTCATCTTGAGAGAATTCGAGAATTGCACGTACTGGGCTTGCGTAGCAATGGTCAGGACTTTGTTGGCCAGAGACCAGAGATAAGTGATTTCAATGTGAGCAATGTTGAACTGGTAACCAGCTCTGAGGCAGAGTGGCAAAAGATTATTACTTCGCTACAGAATGAATTAGAGCGACGCCAGAACTATTCAATCGAACAGGCGGGTGCATAATGAAGCCGGTGATCTTCGAGGTGTACATCGATAAATGCCTGGCACAAAGAGTAAAGTTCAGTGGCAATACTTCTGCAGAAGAAATTGATCATGCAGATTTTCTAAAAAATCGAGCCAGAGAAATGTTTCCGGCTGCCAATCACATCTTAGTCGGCAAACCGCACAAAACCGGAATCTCTGTTTTTTGTGAATGGCAAGCAGCCTGGGAAGAAAGCGAGGGGGTCGCGTGAGCCGTCTTGAACTGACTGAGCAGGAGTTTATGGATTCTCTTGAACGAGTACCACAGAATGATTTTAATCGCCGTTTCGGAACGCTTTGTAATCCCGAAAATCAAACCCCGCGAGATTTCTTCGAGAA
>JAGRNJ010000154.1 GCA_020440825.1 Leptospiraceae bacterium
AGACTGGGCCATGCCTACCTACAAAATAGTAAGATTCCTTATCTTGATTTTCGGCCTGATTGTCATTTTCCCATATCTACCTGGTTCTGATTCAGAGGCTTTCAAAGGAGTATCTATCTTTTTGGGAGTTTTGTTTTCACTTGGTAGTACATCAATTGTTGCCAATGCGGTTGCAGGTCTGGTTTTGACCTATATGGATCCTTTTCGCTTAGGAGACCGGGTTCAAATTGGTGAAAGCACCGGAGATGTAATCGAAAAAACAATCCTGGTTACCCGAATAAAAACTATCAAAAACCGAATTATTACGATACCCAATTCTGTTGTGATGGGGGCTCATATTATAAATTTCAGTTCCGTTGAATCTAAAGACAAACTAATCATTCATACAACAGTTACCCTGGGATATGATGTTCCATGGCGTAAAATACATGAAGTGCTGATTGCAGCAGCTCTCGATACCGAGGGCGTCAGTAAATCACCCGCACCATTTGTACACCAGCGCAGTTTAGATGACTTCTCGGTCGCTTATGAATTGAATGCGTATACCCGTGACCCGCACGCAATGGCTGGCACACTTTCTAAACTACATGCCAGTGTGCAAGATCATTGTAACTCTGCCGGCATTGAAATCTTGTCACCTCACTACCGGGCTGTGCGTGACGGCAATGAATCTACAATTCCCAAAGAATCCAAAGAAAATACCAAAGCACCTGCCTTGAAAAAAACGTTCAAAGAAGCGAGCAAAAAGATAAATGAAAAGCGCAAACGTTGAATCTGTTATTAAAATTTAATTTTATAGTTTTAATAAAAGATCAGTAAGTTTTCGATTGTATTCTGCCTTCAAAGCTGGAAAATACTTCTCAGGTGGCAGGGCTTTGATCATATCTTTTAAAAAGCTGCCGGTGAACGCAGAAGTTTCGGTTACCGTTGCAAATTTTGGCAGCCATTGCAACTGCCGACCGCTACTGTCTTTAAATGTTAAATCAACCATCATTTTGAGTGTAATATTCTCTTTTCTGTAATCATAAAATACCCGGTCTTTAATCTCAAGATAAATCGCAGAGATATCTGAATTCAGTAAAATTTGCTTATCGGGAAATTTTTCTTTTAATCTGGCGACTGTAATCTCACCCAGTTCTTTAAATTCTGGCGGTAAATCATTTTTCTGGCTCGAATCTATCGCAATGTCAAAAACATTTTTACCAAGATTATTACCAATTGAAACCTGTGATGGTGTATATTTTACAACAATTGTCTTTTCGGGTATTATTTTTGATTTGATCTTGTCATATGAGCGACAGCTACTGGGAATGAACGCAATACTGAAGAACACCAGTATGAGAATAAATAGTCTTTGCATAGAGAAAAGATCAACAGATAGTCTATATTGTCAATAAAAAACAACATAACGTTTAATTCAGATAAATGGTTCTTTTATCCAGGGGGATATTCTATTTCTAGAATCTACTCGCTTTAGCTGCAAAAACATTATATTA
>JAGRNJ010000155.1 GCA_020440825.1 Leptospiraceae bacterium
ATAATAAAAAAAAATGTAACTGCAGTGCCCGTCGGCACTCGATTCTTCGCGTGCCGAATCAGGGAAGCAATCGCTGCTTCTATAAAGATTGCATCCAACCATAAAGGCGGACGCCAAAAATGGCGTCCGGACATTGCCAAAAACAAGGCACCCTGGATGGGTGCAAAGATTTTTGCGCTCAGGATGAGCAATAGCCAAAATGGCGTCCGGACGGACTTGCTCTCATCCGGACAATTTGCTTTGAAAAAGAATATCATTAAAAAGCAGCGGGTTCTATTTTTTAGCAAAGAAAATTTCAAGCACGTCGCCCGTCGGCACTCGATTCTTTACGTACCGACTCAAGGGGGTTCTACGCATCCCGAGTGATCACGTGATTCTTTGCGTGATCTCTCGGGGTACTTTCTCCCTTGCCTAAGGCTTTCTCTGTTAAGAGTAGCAAGACGACTGCTCGCAGTTTTTCATCAGAAAGTAAGTCGGGGTGGTCGGCGAGCAGAGTTTCGGCACGCTTTTTTAGTTGTGCGTCTTCAGGTACCAGCAGGGCTCCTCGCAGTTCGCTACCATCGGTTGAGGTTAACGTTAGCAGACGGGCATCAAAAGCACCATCACTTCGGCGCCGGGCCTCGGCTAAGATAACTTCAAGGTTTAAGATACGGCGTGAAATTTCTCCCAGTCTGGCTTCAAATACGGCAAGGTCTGTGTCTTGCCAGGCGTGGGTTGGTTTATCGGCAATCACCATTGCCACCGACTCAAGCCAGGCGGTTTCATCAAGATGAGATTCTGCCGCAGCCCGTACAAAACGTTTGAGTTCGGGTTCAATGACGCGATCAACAAGGGTTGAGCCCAAAACATTCAACCTGCTCTTGAGCTCAGCTTCCTGCTTTTCTTGAAAGGCTTCACAGAGCATGGTGCGAATCTGGCGCAACAGCCGGGGGTAGGCATCTTCGAGTTCTTTAAGGGTTTCGAGAGTCTTGCGACTTAAAATGCGCGCCTTCTCTGAGTCAGTTTGTTTGAGACTCACTAATGGTAAGCCCAGAGCAATGGGCAGATCACGAAATAGTAGGGCATCGGGCTCACGAGCGGCAAGAATCGTCTTTAACAGATTCTGCGCCTCGACAGAGATTGATTTTGTTTTGCGGGTATACCTGGGCAGATGCGCAACATTTTTCACCAGCGGGCGAATGACTTTCATGAGACCCGAGCGGCCCATATTTTGAGATGCCTCACGATAGGTGGGCGAAAGGTTGCCGGTAAAAAAGGCTTTTTCGAGCTCAGTAAAGAAGGTCTCTTTGAGCCCGTCGAGCTTGAAGAACTTAATGGAAAATTTCTCTGGCCGCCGCATTAAGATTTCAAAGGTCTCGATATTCAAAACAGGAACAAAAGAACCCTCCCGATACAGGTTCATGGTTTCAGGGTATTTGAGCAGCACGGCAAGCAGCAATAAGGGCAGTACCGGTTCTCTCATACCAAAGGGTG
>JAGRNJ010000156.1 GCA_020440825.1 Leptospiraceae bacterium
GCTCTCTGGCATAATGGTTCATTACATATTCAATATCTTGTCGGGTGATCTTTTTATCACCATGCAATTCTTGTAACTGGTTTGCCATACGGCATACCCAGAGCGGCGAAGCAGTTGCTTTGCGCGTAAAATAGGTTGCCACATTTTTATCAGCAAATTGAACCCCATAGCGGTTTACTGCAAATTCGATGATCTCATGTGAGGTCAAAGGTGCAGTGTAGACTCGAGAGATACGCCAGCCCAGTTCTCGTGATTCCAGAATCGAATCTGTTCTGTGGCTTTCTTTCATGACCATGATAATCGAAAACAGGTTTTGAAAACCCATGCCGGTTGTTTCATGAATCTTTTTCAGCTCTCTTAAAGTCTGGGGGGTAAGGTCCTGGGCTTCATCGATCAACAGCACTACCTTGCGGTTTGCCCGAGCAGCCTGAAAAAGTTTTGTCTTCAAGACATTGGCCCGTAAAGAGAGATCTCCTGGTGATTTGGCATCGGGGTCAATTGCCCGAATCAACTTCTTCATGACGTTGCCAGCTGCGCTTGTACCTGCTGCGGCTATCCAGCCTTTGTCGAACACTACTGTGTATTTTTCAGAGTGCTGCAGCCAGTTTGACTGCAGGTGCTCACAGATCGTCGTTTTACCCGAACCCACCTCACCGGCGATTGCCAGCCAGCCATTCTGGCTAATGGTACTGCGTACCCGGTTTAATATTTTACGAATGTTCTCTGTTTGAATAAAGACATCCGTATTTGTTTCTACATTTTTCATTGTGCCTCCTTATTGAAATCTGTAAGAGAAATTTTCAGCAGATGATTGCGCACATTCAAGATCGTTGCCGACTGAATATGCCCAAAAAGCTGCATCTCGTTATTTAATATCTCTGCGACCTTGCTTTGCAGATCACCAGGGAACTGTGAGAACACAGGGCCTAATGATGTTGCCAGCCAGACCGTAGCCTCATCGACATTCTGAAAGTTTTCAGGTGGTATCGATGAATTGCTTTTCTGTAATTCACCTTTCGCAGGGAATGACAGCAGTTCACCGCTATCTGGCATAAAGTCAGAGAGATCAGCAGTGCGCTTATAGTCGTGAGCCATTTTATCGACCAGCTTTCGACGCTTTGCCGCCGGGTGCTCTTTCATTGAGCGGCCATTGAGCAGCTGAAAGTTGGTACCATTGGCGATTGTCTCTGGAGTAATGCTGACACCGATTTCTCCCTCAGGGTTGCATGGGTAGATGTTGCCTTTTGCATCAAGAGCGATCACCTTGCCGAAATAATCGGTCATGATCTCAAAGGCAGTGCCATGGGTGTACTCTGCATTGTCATGTTCGACATAATACTTCTTACCGCGAAATTCAACACAGTGATAAGCATCGAGTTTCAGCATTGTCGATTTTACCGTCGCTGCAGCAATGTTCTCTCGATTGACTTTTCTCAGAGGCCGGGTTTTTGCACTCTCAAGATAGA
>JAGRNJ010000157.1 GCA_020440825.1 Leptospiraceae bacterium
TTTTCTTTGGCCAGCTTTCTGCGCAAATTGGTGATTCGTTCAACCAGATTATTTTGTGCAATATTAAGAAGATTGATACCGACTTCCAGTTTAATCTTGTCGAGGGAATATTCATCCAGCACTGTCTCAGTCGGGTTCGAGGGCTTGGGAGCGGATGACTCTGCTTTCTCACGCTCAATCTTAACATCATCTTGCCGAGACATGTAATAACCGAGACCGATCAGCAGGCCCGAAAGCAGCCACAGGGAGAATTTAGGAAACCCGGGAATCAGCGAAGCAAAGAACAGTGCCCCGCCGGTAAGATACATGACTCTTGAATTTCTGAACAGCTGGTCGCTCAACTCACTGGAGAGCGAGTCAAGAGCCCCGGCCCTGGCCACAACCATACCGGTTGCCGATGTTATGAGCAGCGAAGGAATCTGCGCAACCAGACCATCCCCGATTGTCAGCAGACTGTACACCTTTAAGGCATCTTCAAATGTTTCCCCTCGGATCCCGGCCCCAATCACCAGACCACCGATAATATTAATTGCAGTGATGACCAGACCAAGACGAACATCACCCTGCACAAATTTCGTGGCACCGTCCATTCTGCCGTAGAAATCTGTTTCACGGCGCAAGCCTTCCCGCCTTGTTCTCATTTCTTCTTCTGTAATTAAACCTGACTGCACATCCTGCTCAATAGCCATCTGCTTACCGGGCAGGGCATCGAGAGCAAAGCGCGCTGATACCTCACTCATACGGTTTGCACCTTTTGAGATGACCACCATCTGCACCAATACCAGAATCAGGAAGATCACAAACCCGATTACATAATTGCCACCAACGACAAATTCACCAAAAGCGCGAATGAGTTGCCCGTCAAATTGCGGGCCCTGTAAAAGTATTAAACGGGTTGAACTGACGTTGAGAGCAAGTCTGAAAATTGTCGTAACCAGCAATAAACTCGGGAACACTG
Source organism: Leptospiraceae bacterium (assembly GCA_020440825.1). Lineage (GTDB taxonomy): Bacteria > Spirochaetota > Leptospiria > Turneriellales > Turneriellaceae > JAGRNJ01. The sequence continues at coordinate 959 of JAGRNJ010000157.1, forward strand.
AAAACTCATTGATCTCCCGCATATTCAAGGCTGAAAGCAGGGTGACAATGCCGATGAGCACACTCACAGCAAGCAACAGATCAAGCAGTATTGCCGGCATAGGCAAAATCAGCATTGCGATTGTGGCAATGACAGCAAAGCCCATCAGCATTTCTGTCTGATCAAGCATTCGTCGTAGAACGGACATTTGACCCCCTTACTGAATCTAACTGGCTTAAGATACCGGCTACTGCAGCATAAAATTCATATGGTATTTCTTTACCGACCTCAACCATAGGATACAATTCTCTGGCGAGAGGGCGGTTCTCAATCACCGGCACATTTTCCCGTACGGCCGTCATTCGAATATAAATAGCCAGAGAATCGAGGCCTTTGGCGGTCACCACCGGGGCCACATGCTTTCCCGGCTGGTACGCAAGTGCTACCGCATAATGCACCGGGTTGGTGATTACGACACTCGATGATGCAACGGCTTCGGCAGTTCCCCGCTGGCTGGCAAGCTG
>JAGRNJ010000158.1 GCA_020440825.1 Leptospiraceae bacterium
AAAGCCAGCGACTACGGGCGTTTTAACCGGGATACCATGGAAGGGCCTTTTTACAATGATATCTTTCCTGATGTTAAAGTGCGCGGCGATGTTCGTTCTGCAGAAGACTTTCAAACCACTGCCGGCGGCGCAGTTATTTCTGCAGGGGTAGGCGGTACAATAACCGGTCGTGGTGCAGATATCTTCTTGATCGATGATCCTTTGAAAGATGCTGAAGAAGCTGCCTCTGAGGTAATCAAAGATAAAATCTGGGACTGGTATGGTTCAGTTGCCCGAACCCGTCTTTCTCCTGGTGGTATCATTATGGTGGTACAGACCCGTTGGGCGACTGACGATTTGTGCGGTCGTCTTCTGGAGCGAGAGGGCACTATCGATTCAGGTGGTATCTGGGATGTACTGAAATTGCCTGCCATTTTAAATGGTGAGGCATTATGGCCTGAAAAATTTCCCCTCGATGATCTGCTGGAGATTCGCAATCTCATGGGCGAGAAAATGTTCCAGGCATTGTATCAGCAAGAGCCTATGGACATCACTGAGAGAATTTTTGCCGACCCTCAGTTTGGTGAGCCGCCGGTCGATCTGCGCAAAATTGCGTATCTTGACCCGGCCTTTGGGGGTAAAGACTACAGTGCCCTCGCTATCGGTGGTAATCACCGGGTTGACGATAACCCGCGCAACGACAAGGCCTATGTAACACATGGCTCTATCTGGAAAGGCACAATTGATGTAACCTATAATCGGGTAGAGAAAATTTTGAAAGCCCAGAATGTCGAAGCATTGTGGATAGAATCAAACCAGGCTCAGACTGTTTTAAGCTTTGAGTTTCGTAAGCGCGGTATCAAAGTAAATGAAGTTTCGAATAATGCACCAAAGCATTTGCGAATTCAGAATTATGTAAAATTGAACTGGCCACGAATCTATTTCTCTAAATTGATTGAAAACGATTTTATTCAGCAGGTTTTAAAATATTCAGAACTGGCTCGCAATGATGATGCCCCCGATGCCCTGGCCGGATTGATGCAGCAACTGTCAGTAGGCCGCACACCTTTTCATGAACGGTACTCGGGAGTCGGTTCATTGATGAGTAGAATTTTCAGGAGATAATATGGGTGCACGTAACAGAAAAACCAGTGAGCGCAACAGAGCAAAACAGAGTAAAGGCAAAAGTCGCATAGACGGTATTCAAGAATCTTTAACCGGCAGAGGTTCAAGCCGTGATAAAGTTCAATCGATGGGGCCCTTAGTCTGGGAGATAAGCCCCAATACTGCCCGGGAATGGTACGCCGCCCAGGGCTTTATTCAGAATATCATTGATGCAC
>JAGRNJ010000159.1 GCA_020440825.1 Leptospiraceae bacterium
AGACCCTTATGAAGGTTTTATTTTAGCCTGTGTGCAATATGTTTTGTTCTTCAGACGGTATCCGGGATTTTACCGGGTAATGTTCAGCCAGCGAGAAAAACCGGCAAGTCGTGAGCTACTGGAAGCCCAGCAAAAATCTTTTTCGGTGGTAGTGCGGATGGCTGGTCGATACCTTAAATTTAAGCAGAAAAATGACAGTCCATTGAGAATCGCAACGTCTGCCTGGTCACTGGCCCATGGCTATACGGGAATCTCGATTGAAACAGAGATGACTAAAATAATCTCAACCCGATACAAAGAAAACATAACAGAAAATTTCAAAAGACTGTTGTTGACAGTGTTTGTCTGAAAAAGACCGGGAAAAGGCGATTATTCGACTTTCATAACGACAGCATATATTCTTGCTCTGTAAAGTTGTAATTCATAGAACGACACAAAAACAGAAGTGTCGATTTTAGAAGTCTTTTTTAAATTTGCCGTCTTGTCTGAGCAGGTTTTCTCGGCGGATGACCTTTCTCCCGGTTATTTTGACCATGTCAGTAAAGTCATCCGCCCGCTTACAAAAACTTCTGGCTGCAAAAAATATTGAGAGTGTTATAATTCCAGTTATTGAAACAATAACAATCCCTTTTTCAATCGACAGCCTTGCAGAGCCAGATTGGGTTATTTTTTTTTCGCCCAAGGGCGTTGATTCGTTCTTTCAAAATCTGAACCGTCAAATTTCTGCAAAAATAAAAATAGCAGCAGTAGGCCATCAGACTGCCAATACACTGAAAAAGTATGAGAAAAAGGTTGATCTGCAAGGCGAAAGTCAAAATAGAAAATCTCTGCTCGATACCTTGCAAGAAAAAATTTCTGCAGATTCTTCTGCAGGCAAAAAAAGAATATTCATTCCCTGTGGAGACCGGTCTGAGCGGTCTTTTCCTCATTGGTTTCTAGAGAATGCCGAGCTTCAATGGCTTACAGTTTATAAAACCAAAGACAGAACCCTGGGGCTCGAAGAATTAAATTTAATTTCAACTGACCGGGCTCTGGTCTTTGCCAGCCCATCTGCAGTCGAGAGTTTTGCCAAACAGGTTCTCGGTGGCAAAATTCAAGAGCTGCAAAGTTTTCGTGTGTACTGTATGAGGGGTGCGACATCAGAGTTTTTACTTGAACATGGCATTAATCCCATTATCTGTGTGCCGGGTTATGAAAATCTGGCTGCTCAAATTTATTACGACCTGGGTTCTTGTTAGGGTACCTCTGAAAA
>JAGRNJ010000015.1 GCA_020440825.1 Leptospiraceae bacterium
GAATTTTCAAGCTTCGATTTCTCTTCATTGCTCAAAAGCGGCAAGAGATCAATAAACTCAGCTTCTGTTTTCAATTCGGTCATGGGGAATACAAACAAGCTTGAAACATGCCGTCAAACTTTATGTTTACCACCCTATTGCTGCTCAGAGCCAATCGATTGGCCACATCTACGCGTTGTAAAGCCTACGCCAGAAATTCATTGAACTCTTTATTGAATGATTTATTAAGTTATTCACTGAACTATTAAGTGAACTATTAATTGAATCATTTATCAAACATTTTTATTCGACAAATCATGCGGTTCAGTCATAGTGGATCGCAGAGTCAAATGCCATAGACTCTGACCGGAGAAATTATGAAGAATTCAACACTACTATTATCCATTGCCCTGGCCCTGCTCTTAGCAATTACCGGTACCACCTTCTCGCAAGCCGGCAGCCTGCACGGCTGGGTGAACTCAAATACTTATATGTTAACCATGACCGGTGAAGCCTCAGAGAATGTTCAGGGCAAGAAAAACAGAAAAATAGATGCAAACTTGAATGCCCGGGAAAATGCATATACCAAATTTAAAGAAATCTGCCCAGATTTCTCGGGTGATGTCGCATCAATTGCCAAGTTCTACTGGACAAAATATGACTCGAATGATGCTGCCACAATAAAAGTGCATTTCTATTCAAAGGGTTTAAAAGAAAAGTGCGGAGATCCTCTACCTGCGAAAGATGAAGAGAAAAAAGAAGAAGAAAAAGAAGAAGAAACCAAACCGGCAGATGGCGATTCATCCAAAAAACCGGACAACTGGGTTGATGAACCACACGTAGTCAGGTACCCCGACGGCAAGGGAAAGGTTTACAGCAAGCCCACTGGAGAGCTGAAACCGCGCAATTTGCCGGTTAAGAATTTTTATCAAGGAAGTGAGGGATGCTATGTGGAATGCGTCTCTGATAAATTTGATGGAGCTGCCTACTATGCCAAACCCGACAGTGATACAAGTCATTATGTATTTGGCTGGGTTCGCTTAGAAGGCAAATATATCAATAAAAGCTGCCAACCGAAAGGAATAGAAACAGACGACCTCTCTAAGTTAGATTCAATGAAAAAACTATGCGAAACTCATATTCCCAATTGCGGCTCAAAGTGTACTGGTTATGGCCGCACCGGTGAATGGTTCCCTTAAACAGGTTCAGAGAGGATACTGGGAATCTTTTCTGTCGGCTGTTCAGGCATGCCTATGGGATAGAGCTAGATATCCGCCGATTGAAAATACTCACTTCAGATTTAAGAGCCGGTCATGAAGCTATAGTAAAATCAATCTAAAATTTTCTAAGGAAGCTCGTCGTAACTGAAATTTAAAAAAAATTCAAAATTCGTGAAACAAAATACCCATATTACGGTATTCCGTAAATATGAAGTGCAATAGATATGTTCCTGGTACTCAAATCATTGTTGACGCAATTTGGGAAGTAAGACTCGAAAACGGTCTCTGGTCAGAAATAGTACGAGCAAGCCAAGTTGCTGGAAAAACCTACTCATGGGTTGTGCGTTGGTGTATTTTTACGGCTCTGGAACCTAAAAATCTCGAGCAGCTCAATGCTACTATTACGGAATTCCATAATAGTAAATCGATTGGGGCTTCTAGCAAAGAAACCCATCACCGATTGCAGCTCTGTCTTTATGGAGAAGACCAATATCTTTTCAAAGCTTGTGCCCTGAAGTTCAGGGTTTCAGTGACTTCTCTAATTCGGGCAGCGATTCGAATGTACTTGGATCAAATTCTCAGTGGTTCTATTTCACACGGGGAATTTATTTCCGAAGGTTTGAAACATATCAAATCAGCTATTACGGAATTCCGTAATAGTAGCTACAGATTAGATGAGATAAAGACTATCTTCCAACATTTTCCACGACTACCAACCCCGCGAGGACATAGCCCTCCCCCATGATCTCACTTTAGTGGATCTGTTGCCCCGCAATGTATATATTTTCCTTGTGACCTCTTTTCTGCCAATAACCCGCGATGAGATGGATCGCCTCGGCTGGGATGCGGCAGATGTCATCTTAGTAAGCGGTGATGCGTACGTCGACCACCCCTCGTTTGGTACGGCTGTTATTGGCCGCTTGATCGAAGCCCAGGGCCTTAGGGTTGCAATCTTGGCACAGCCCAACTGGCGGGATGACCTGCGGGACTTCAAAAAACTGGGCAAGCCCAATCTTTTTTTCGGGGTGACGGGCGGATGTATGGACTCTATGGTCAACCACTACACGGCCCATAAACGCAAGCGCAGTTCTGATGCCTATACTCCCGGCGGGGTGGCGGGTTTTCGGCCAGATTATGCGGTAGTTACCTACTCCCGTATTTTGAAAGATTTGTACCCCGAGGTGCCGGTTATTTTAGGTGGCATCGAAGCCTCACTGCGCAGAGTTACCCATTTTGATTACTGGAGCAATTCCCTGAAGCCTTCGATTCTGGTAGAATCTGGTGCCGACATGCTGGTGTATGGTATGGGAGAGCTTCCTCTGCTCGAACTCTTGAAACTATTACAGAAAGGGGTTCCAGTTTCTTCTTTATTAACAATTCCCCAGACATCGGTGCTGGTCGATCAGCAGAAGCTTCCCAAAAATAAAAACTGGGAAGATGTAGAGATTGAAAGTCATGAAGTTTGTCTCAAGAATAAAGAGAAATATTCCCGCAATTTTCGTACGATCGAGCGGGAATCAAACAAGATTTCGGCCCGACGAATTTTACAGAAAATCGATAACCGTTATGTAGTCGTCAATCCGCCCTACCCCCCAATGAATGAACGTCAGATAGACTACTCCTTTGAGCTGCCCTATACCCGTCTACCGCATCCCAAATATAAAAAACGAGGCACCATTCCCGCCTATGAGATGATCAAGTTTTCGATCAATACCCATCGTGGCTGTTTCGGGGGATGCAGCTTCTGCACGATCAGTGCCCACCAGGGTAAGTTTATTGCGAGCCGTTCTGAAGGCAGTATACTGCGGGAGCTCGAAGCCCTTACCCGGCATCCCGAATTTAAAGGAATCATTAGTGATATGGGTGGCCCATCGGCCAATATGTATCGCATGAAGGGTATCGATGAATCGATCTGTGAACGCTGCTCAGCGCCGTCGTGCATTTTTCCCAAAATCTGTAAAAACCTTGATACAAATCACGGGCCAATGCTCGATCTCTATAAGAAAATTTCGAACCATCCCAAAGTGCGCAAGGCGTTTGTGGGCAGCGGCCTGCGCTATGACCTGATGCTTGCCAAAGATGACAAAGACGACAAAAAAAATCATAAGACCGAGTACGTTACCCAGCTGGTGACAAAGCATGTATCCGGCAGACTCAAGGTTGCCCCCGAGCATACATCGAATGAAGTTTTAAAGTTGATGCGCAAACCTTCCTTTGATCTTTTTCACCAGTTCAAACAAATGTTTGATAAAATTTCACAGAAAGCAGGATTGAAGCAACAGATAATACCCTATTTTATTTCAAGCCATCCGGGCAGCAAAGAAGAGAACATGGCCGAGCTCGCCGCCGACACCAAAGATTTGGGGTTTGAACTCGAGCAGGTGCAAGACTTCACCCCCACCCCCATGACGGTTGCCACTGAGATTTATTACTCGGGCATTCACCCCTACACCGGTCGGGAACATTATACTGCCAAAACAATGGATGAAAAAATCGGCCAAAAAAAATATTTTTTCTGGTACAAACCCGAGAATAGAAAAAAAATTGGTGAACGATTAGAGAAATTAGGGCGGATTGATCTCATCGCAAGGTTTTTTAATCTTACGAATTCAAAAAAACCTGGAGTTCATTCTCCCCATAAACCCTCATCTGGCAGAAATTCAGAAAAAAATGAATCACCCCGGCATGCAAAAGTAAAAGTGAACCGACGGCATTTGACGATTCGCAAGAAAAAGCCGTAAGAATGTCAGCTTAGCGATCACCAATGAATGTGAAGAGTGACGTTTATAATTCTTCGGTGGCCGTCTTGCAGAAATTAAATCCAGGAATATCAAGTTCGCAGTACACGATTCATTTTCTGAAGTCACTATGGCAATCTGGAATTGTTAAAGCAAGCCTGGTTCTCTTTTTGACTGTTTTGCCCGCGTTTGCACGACCTCAGTTTTCATATTTGAATGAAAAATGGCTGAATGGCAAGCCATCCGCCTTAACAAATAAACCGCTGATTCTGTTTATCTTTACCCGCGGTTGCGGCAATTGCCACCGCTCTCATGAATTTTTCAATGAACAGTTCAAGAAATATGGTGAGAAGGTTCAATTCATCGGGGTACACTCACCGGAATTTGAATGGGAAAAAGATCTCTCAAAATTAAAAGAATATCTTCGGGAACAGGAAATCGAATATCCGGTTTATCTCGACACAGATTTCAAGATCTGGGTTTCCCTCGATAATCATTTCTGGCCGGCATTTATTTTTTTTGACGCCCAGGGCAGAAGAAAAGATACCATCATTGGTGAAACCCACTCAGGAGATGTAAATGCACAAAAAATTGAAAGCAGGCTGCAAAGTTTTTAACGGGCTTGCGAAAAATAAGCCCGTCAATCTTCTTAGAATATTTCAATATATTTTTCTAATGGCGTTACCGGCAATTCTGAGTGTTACGAGCTGTTCAGAGGCAGGTTCTTTTGCTCGTTCAATCGAACGAGCCAGCGGGAAAGATGCCTATCTGCAGCATGATATTTTTTCTGCGCGTATTCAATTGACTTTTGGCGGTAAAGAGATAATATTCGGAAACATGTTTATCGAAACCAGGGGAGATCGCTCCCGTTTTGAGTTTGATAATGGTGAGGTCATGCTCTTTGATGGAAAAAACGCCTATGCCTCGTCGAACGAACTGATCTCTCGCTTACCACGCATTCGGTTCGAAGTACTGACATGGCCATATTTTCTGGAACTGCCCTTTAAGCTCAATGACCCTGGCGTCAATTTACAGACACTTGGTTCAAAAACTATGAATGGGAATCTTATTCCCTCTGCTCGATTAACCTTCTCTGCTGGTGTTGGCGATACTTCCGAAGACTGGTATATTCTCTACCGGAATCCGCAGAGTAAATTACTGCAAGCTGCCGCCTATATTGTTACCTACGGGCAATCTGTCGAAGATGCTCAAAAAGAGCCACATGCCATTGTTTACTCTAAATATCGTGAGATTGGTAACGTACAAATTGCAACGGAATGGAATTTTCACAACTGGACGCTCGAAGACGGTATTATGGGCAGGGCAATTGGCCATGCATCTTTAAGCCAGTTAAAATTTGTCAGCTATAACTCGGTTTCGTTTATCGCTCCCGGGGAATATATACTTGCGACCTTACCCTGAGTTTGGGTTGATACTTTTTCAGTCTCGAAAGCGCTGAAAAGTCCCATTGGTTCCATTAAAAACAACCATATCATTGACAAACGCACTAATGGTTACCTGCGATCGCGCGATCTTAAAACTGATCGGGTTAAAATTTTCCAGAGCATATGATTTTGGCTCATCGAGACCATTCGTATATGCGACAATACGCCGGGTACTCAGATAAACTATCGTATTTTGAAATGCTCGGGCCGCATTTGTTGTTTCAGCTTCAATGGGCAAGATAAACCACTTTGAATTCTGGCCATCATAAATATAAATATGGCGCGGGCCGGTTACCAGAACAATATCACTACCAAGACTTACAAAATGATCATGTACCCTGAATTGTGCGAATGATAAGGTCTCTCGCAGATCAATTCGCCTGGGACCACTAGAATATGTCGACATTGCGATCAGTCGTTTATCTGTTGCAGCAAGACCTATATTGCCAAAATTGAGACTGGTGAGAAACGTTTCATCACGTAAATTATATTCATGCGTTTTACCACCCGTGATAATACGAAGATTGCGTTCATCAAAGCGAACCACAATATTATCATTTGCCAATTCTTTTCCCGTCAAATCAAACTGTGATCGCCACAGATGAAATGCCGACAAAAAAGTTGAGCAGAGCAACATTGTTACCGGAACAATGAACCATCGATATCTATAATTTTTTAACATACTTTTATTTCTTTGTCCATTTAAAAATATTATTTTCCCTTGACGATCTATAGACCAGTCTATATAATACTCTGAATCGTTTTAATGCCTATGCATAAAATATGAGGAGGTTCCCGTGAGTCTAGCAGAAAAAATTTCAATTTCATCGGCAATATTTTTCTTTGTTGTTGGTCTGGTAACCGGCATCTGGAAATATATTGAAATCGCCCGCAGTGAAAAAGCAACCGCACCGGTTTATGTAGATGTCTTGCACCGTGCTACCCTGCTTTACTCTTTTGCCTGTATGATTCTATTTGCCTTATCTGGCTTAAGCGTTTATTCAGATCTGGTGAATACAATTTCAGTACTGGCTGTGGTTGCTTTTTTTGTTTTTGCCAATTCAACCTACTTGATACATGGCATCCTCAAAGATACCGATAACCAGTTTGAAAAACCCTATCGACTGGGCCCGGTAAAGCTGCCCGGCTTTCTCATACATGGTTCAATGTTTGCATTGATTGCAGGTGAATTAGTGGGAACCCTGGTTTTGGCAATGGGGGCCCTGACCCGAATATGGGGAACGTAAAGAACGCAACATCAGCCCCGGCTCGCGAGCGCATTCTAGAAGCCGCTGCCACCGCACTTACACAAAGAGGATACTCTGCAACCGGGTTGAATGAAATTATTCAGAAATCGGGAGCCCCGAAAGGTTCTCTGTATCATTATTTTCCTGAAGGTAAAGAGCAACTGGCAGTAGAAGCACTGGCATATTCGACGCGCGAATGGTTTTTAATGCTGCATTCTATCATGTATGCAGCTAATGATGTGCCCACTGCAATTCGTAACGTTTGCAAAGAGATGGCAAAACAACTCAAGAAAAGCAATTGGGAAAACGGCTGCCCGATTGCGACTGTAACACTGGAAGTGGCATCGACAATCCCGGCTATTCAACAGGCAGCAGATAATCACTGGAAAGACTGGCATACTGCGATTCGGGAGTATTTCACATTACACAATTTGCACGTTTCCGATGCAATGATTACAACCTCAATCGCCGCATTTGAGGGGGCCCTGCTGTTATCACGTGCGCATCGCAGTGAAGAACCTCTCTTACAAATAGGTGAAACGCTTGCCATGCTAATAGAAACCCTTCCCATGAGACAAAACCCTGAAGGACAAAAGAAAGAATAATGAAACACCTAAAACTAATTGTAGGTTTTCTATCTTTATTTACAACAAGCATCATATCAGCCGACTCGCTGGGAATCATGCCCTCATTTTTAGTAAACTGGAGCAATGCTCACCATCCGGCCGCCGGAGCTTCCTTGAAATATGTTTCAACATCAGAATCGATACTCCCCTGGCTTTACTCATCAGGTGAAATAATGTATTATTACTCACCCGACTCAAATGTGCACTCACTGGAAGTAACCGGGCTTTCCTTTGCCAATTTTTTATCTCCGGGGTTTGCCATTCAGCGCGAAGACAACCGGACTAAAACCCTTCTACTGGCCGAACTTGATCTGTTTTATTTTCCTTTTGCTCTAATTTCAATTATCATTTTTGAGAAACCGGCCATCATTCCGTCTGTTTATTTTCGTTATAAAACTGACTTCAGAGAAAGCCAGGGAAGTGTGGGATTTCGGTTTTCGTTTCCCATTTACCAAAGAGAATAAGATGAATCAAGTCATAGTTCAATTCATCATTGCAGGATGGTTTCTAAGCGGTGCGATAATACTTTTCATAGCAACTTCTGTCTGCCTTTTACAAAAAACCCGCAACAGAATACCCGCATTTTCTGCTCTTTTTTCAACTGCTGTTTGGTGCCTGTCACCTTTTCTTTTTTACTCCGGAATATCTCAAAGAATACCGGTGTTGCAACTTTTACATATACCTTTTTCAGTTATCGCGGGGCCTTCGGCGTGGCTATATTTTCAGCTGACAGTAAAAGACCGGCTTTTTGAAGTAAATGATTTATGGCATCTGCAACTACCGGCACTGGTAACATTATTGACAATTATTTCAATTTACTCGACCGGCTTTCCTGTAGCAGTACTGAATGTTTCAGGTAAAGTTGTTTCGATTTTATATCTGACCGCATTGCTTTTATCAGTACGAAAGCTTACAAGCAATATACCTCTTGCCGCCCGAATTTCATCTGTATTAATAATATTAAACCTTGCAGCTCTCTGGATTGGTTTTGCCGGTTTTTTGTTCAAGACTGACCTGCTTAAGTTGACAAGCGCCATGGCACTTCCACTACTCATTCATATTGGGCTTGGCATTCATCTTGCTTATCCTGAAACTTTTCGTCTTCTGGAAAATGCAGAACGTAAGCGCATGGAGCGCAGCTCAAGTCTAACCAATGTTGACCTTAAGACTACTCTTGAAAATGTACTCTCATATTTACAATACGAAAAACCCTGGCTTGAAGAAGACTTCAGTCTAAGCGAGCTGGCAGATGAAATGGGACTTTCATCTCACCAGATTTCTGAACTTTTAAACCAGCATCTTGGCAAGAGTTTTCACGTGCTCATCAATGAACTGAGAGTCAAAGAAGCAAAAAAACTCATACTTGAATCATCAGATGATACTCTTATTGACATTGCCTTTCGTTCTGGGTTTAACTCAAAGGCTTCATTTAACAGAAATTTTCGAAAGGTCGCTGGGATTACTCCAAAAGAATTTCGAAAAAAATACGACAACTCAAAATCAAAAAATATTACGGAGAGTACCTAAAAATGAAATTGAACATGTTCTATAAAAAATTTCAGTTATTTGTAATTGGCTTTATACTTTTACAATCTCATTCAGTATTAAATAGTGAACCTTTACCAAAAAAGCAAAAAATACTAGAAGGTGAGGTATACACACAAAGGGATAATTTATTTAAAGTTTCGGTTCCATCTGGTCTTAGTGGGTGGTACAGAGAAGAAGAATCGTCCGTCACTTTCTTTTTGCAAGATAAAAAACACGAAGAATCAATACTGTCTTTCGATGTTGAATATACAAAAGTTTCTGATGTCAATAGAGAAATAGAAATGTTATTTACCCCATTAGAACAACTGTTATATTTTGGATATCAGCAATACTCGAAATTAAGAAATGAATACCCTTTGTCCAATTTAATGCACCTTCAAGTACTATACAACCAAATAAGTCTCTCTGCTTCCTTGTTTACTATAATTTACTCTACTAAGATAATTGATAAAAAACAATTGAAAGGAGATGAGATTGAAAAATATAGTTTTTTAACTTCTTTTCATACTTTTTTAATCGAAAAACATATTATAGCAATCAAAACATATCATTCGGGCTCATCGAATACTATAGACAGTACAATTTCTCAAAAACTTGATAGTAGTGATTTTGAAAATCGAGCCCTTTTTATCAGTGAAATGATTCAGTTTAATGAATAGCCGCCGAATAGTCTCAACCTATCAATTAAGACGTATCATTCATTTTAAAAAGACGACAACTGCTTCAATTTCTGTTACAGTCACAGTAACAATTAAGTTTTGTTACATGGAGACAACAAATGGAATATAAGAACCTTGCCCATTTTTTTGAAAAAATTTCTGAAAGATATGCTAAACTGAATGCTTTCGCTGTAAGAGAAAAAGATGGCAGCTATCAGTATCACACATATGCTAAGACCCGCGACACCGCCTTTGCTTTAGCTGCAGCGCTTATAGAACTAGGAATCAAACCCGGCGATCATGTGGGTATCTTTGCTGACAATCGTTACGAATGGATTCTCTGCGATATGGCGATTATCTTCTGTGGAGCTGCAGATGTTCCGCGTGGCAGTGATGTAACTGATGACGATATTTCTTATATTGTTCCCCACTCAGAGATGAAACTTATTATTGTTGAAAATGAAACTATACTCAAAAAAATTAAAAATGTTTTACCATCACATCCGCAAATTATCTGTATGCAGGCGACAAATGAAGAAAACACATTATCATTAACTTCTATAATAGATCACGGCAGAGAACTAATTAAATTTGGTCTCGGTACCGGAAAAGTACGCAGAACCATTAATGCCATTAAGCCAGACGACCTCTTTACACTGATTTACACAAGTGGAACTACCGGCACTCCGAAAGGTGTTATGCTTACCCACGGGAATATCATCAGCCAGATTAACAATATACCCCTCACCCTCGAGCGGGGTTCCCGTATACTCTCGATACTGCCTATCTGGCATATTTTTGAACGAACATTTGAAATGGTCAGCCTTGCGAATGGCGCCTGCACATACTATTCAAGCATAAAGACTCTGCGCGATGACCTGCGTGCAGTAAAACCGCAGTTCATGGCTTCGGCCCCCAGGCTATGGGAAAGTATTTACTCAGGAATCATAACAAATGTCGGTAAATCATCTGCCGTAAAACAAATCATGTTTCATTCTGCAGTTCAACTCTCTGAGTGGTTTTTCACAGCCATTCGCAATCTTACCGGTAAAGAGTTAAAAATAACTTCAGACAACCCACTTACTTCTATTGTATTGTTACCGTTGAATCTCGCGATTGCGATTCTGCTTTTTATTCCCTGGAAATTAATGGATACTATTGTTCTGGCTAAAATTCGGGCTGCAACAGGCGGTGAATTACAAGGTACAGTTTCAGGGGGCGGAGCACTACCCCTGCATGTCGACCGGTTTTTTAACAATATAGGCATACCGGTTCTTGAAGGCTACGGACTCACCGAGACATCACCGGTCATTTCGGTACGAACTTTTGACAACCTGGTGATAGGTACTGTGGGTCCTCTATACAACCAAACCGAACTGAGAATCATTAATCTTGAAAACGGTGAAGAAATCTGGCCTGCACAAAAAAAATACGGAGTCAAAGGAGAGATACATGTTCGCGGACCACAAATAATGAAAGGATATTTCAAATCAAAAGAAAAAACAAATGCAGTTTTGAAAGATGGTTGGTTAAATACCGGTGATTTGGGTGTGATGACGCAAAATCATTGCCTAAAAATTGTTGGCCGCAGCAAAGAGACAATCGTATTGTTGAACGGAGAAAATGTTGAACCGGTACCCATTGAAAACAAGCTTCAAGAATCTTCGTTAATTGAGCAATGCATGGTCGTTGGCCAGGATCAAAAAAGTCTGGGAGTTTTGATAGTTCCCTCGGTGACTGCCCGCGAACAGTTTACAAAAATTGAAGATCTAAGAGCATCGATAGGTAAAGAGATTCGCAGTCTTGTTTCTACCGGCAATGGTTTTAAAGCTTTTGAAAAGATTGGCAATTTTGCAATTCTCGAAAAACCTTTTGAAGTCGGCGATGAACTTACCCCTAAGCTTTCTCTGAAGCGGCATACAATCACCGAGAAATATACAAGGATAATTGAATTACTTTACCAATAGAGTTTTTACGCACGGAGAAAAAAATGAAAAAAATAGTTCGCCACTTCAAAATAATGACGATGGTTTGTGTAATTTTTTTTAGTTTTTCTAAGTAAAGATATTGAAGCTAAAGAAAATAGAGATCTATACCATATAGGCTTTGTTGCTAAAGTAGAAGGTATTTTTAGTACAGCAGATGAAAAAAATTCAATTTTTGCAGGTATTCGTACAAATTATATGTTACCATCATTTTTTTTGGGACTTCTAGGAATAGGCGCAGACCTTTCACTGCTAACAAATGCAAAAGGTATAACTGACTCAAATAGACTGCAGTTTCATGGGATATTCTGCATTATATGTACAACAAGGTTCTCCGTCTCTTATATTACAACAAATCACTGGCGGGCAACAATTAATTTTTTTTCACAGAAACAATACGACGAATTCACAAAAAACCTTGGTTTTACAATGTCTATTGATGTTCCAACTGTTCATGATAAAAAATGGCAAATTAGCCTTGGCATTGCTCATCTCTTAGGTTCCTCAATTTAAAGTAAGGTTATTCAATGGACGAAGCTACAAAGTACTTTTTTAAAGAGGCAACTCGTGTTAAAAAAGATATTAACTGTTTTTTGTTTTATCGTTATTCTATTTTCAAGGCCGGGAATAGCCAGCAGTAAATTAGATGACTTTAAAGATGACGCAAAAAAAGAAGCAAAAGAAAAGCGAAAATCATCAACGAAGTCAGGCGAGTCTGATGGATCTTCAATCGTTTTAGATCCAGAATCAACTATGATCTGTCTCGGCTTTGCGGTGGGCACATTTGTTTTTTTAGGAGTGTATAATTTCTTTTCAAGATACAATGATTATCCATATTTTTCAGAAAAAGACCCGTTTGCCGTACCACCCATTGATGATGGCGACTCTTTTTTCGAAGCTCAATCTGAAAATGAGTATGGGGCAAAGCTTTATCATAATTATTATAATATTTCTGCTATAGGTCAATATTTAGATAAAACTACTTACAGCCTGGGTTTTGATATTGAGACAAAATTTTTTGGCTTACTGGGGCCGATCATCAACCACCGAACTTATTTAGATAACGATACGAAATTAAATATATGGGAATACGGGTTAAATTTCTCTATATTTCAATATTTATATTTCGCAGTTGATTTTTTTCTACAAAGAGCTTATTTCAATAGACTATTCACAGAAAATGCATTTGCCTATGGTTTATATTTAAGACTTTTTCCATTTAAGCCTATTGAATTAAAATTCAAGTACGGGACAATTGATTTCGACTTTATAGAATTCATAAATCTTGAGGCTTGAATATATTTTCATCTTGGCCCTTATGCAATATTTACCGGCTACAAATTAATTCAATCTGAGAATGCCAAGTTAGATGGGTATGACTTTGGAGTACAATACTGGTACTAAATTTTCTTCCCAAACGTACATTATTTCGTTAATCAAACAGTAAAATATTTTCTGACACAAATCTAGGTTCGCTCAAAAGTGCAAATACCTAAAAAGTCTATTTTACGCAATTTTATTAATTTGTCTTTATTCTGTAAAACGAAAATAATTACCTAATTATGTACTTTTCTTTATAACCCCTATAAACTCTTCCGTCTGTTTATAAGCCACATCATCTGTGACCTGCACCGGCGGATGTTTCATAAAGAAACTGGAAGGACCATGTAAGATACCGCCTATTTTTTTATCCAAAGCAACTTGTGCACATCTGATAGAATCAATTGCCACCCCGGCAGAATTCGGAGAATCTTCAACAGAAAGACGCATTTCTATGTTCATAGGTATATCGCCAAACATGCGGCCTTCCATTCGTATGAAAGCAACTTTATTGTCATTTTGCCATGGCACATAATCACTGGGACCAATGTGTATATTTTTTTTATCTAGTCTTTTGGCTGCAACAGACTGCACCGACTCTGTTTTTGAAATCTTTTTTGAAGCGAGACGACTTCTATTGAGCATATTTAAGAAATCAGTATTGCCGCCCGTATTAATTTGATAAGTACGGTCGACCTGTACGCCTCTCTTTCTGAATAAATCCATCAATGCACGATGTGTAATTGTGGCCCCTAATTGTGCCTTAATGTCATCACCTATAATTGGCAAATTTTTATCTTCAAACTTTTTTGCCCAGACGGGATCAGAAGCAATAAACACCGGCATATTGTTGATGAACGCACAACCCGCTTCAAGAGCACATTCAGCGTAAAAACGAACCGCTTCTTCTGAACCCACCGGTAGATAGTTCATAACGATCGCTGAATTTGAGTCTTTTAATATTTTGACAATCTCATCTTTATTCAATTGCTTGGCATCAGATAAAATAAATGTTTCATCATCATCATATTTTTGCATATGTTCAGAAAAACCATCTAATAAATTTCCCATTTGTACAATCGTGCCGGTCATCGGTACATTTTCACAAAATACTGTAGTGCAGTTAGGCTTCTCAAAAATAGCTTCAGCTACGTCTTTGCCCACTTTTCTTTTATCAATATCAAATGCTGCAGAAATTTCAATATCGCCGGGGGCATAGCCTCCGATTTTCCAGTGCATTAGACCAATTGCACTTTCAGCATTTTTGTTCTTATAGTACTCAATTCCCTGCACAAGTGAACTTGTACAATTCCCTACCCCTACGATTGCGACTCTGATTTTATTCATTTTTACCTCTTAAGCATATTTTCTAAAATAAAAACACCCCGAGTCGAAAATCTACCGCAGGGAATTTTGCTAACCAATTGGTTAATAAATTATTTACGCCACACACGGTAAATGATTTTTTGTTTAACTTCTGACTATCGTACACACTATGTTGACAATCGGCAAAAAATATAACAGTTATTCGATTCATTCTTTTTTTTATAAATTAATGATTTTACTTCTGCTCTTAAGATATTCAGATATTTCACCCCAGAACAGGCATTCTCAAGAAAAATTCTATATAGATAATTTTGATTACGATATTTCCCAATTGCAATCAAAATGGGTGGGCCGCTCAAAGCTGGCTTTCCAGTTCTATAAAATAAATGAAGAGAAAGGTGAAAATAATTCATTTTTAAGGGCAGAAGTCAAAAATTCAAGTGAATTTATAGGCAGATATGTCAAAGTAGATATTGTCAAATATCCGTTCTTAAACTGGCGTTGGCGGGTTCACAGACTCCCACCCGGTGGCAATGAGAGCATCAAAGCAGTCTGCGATGTGCCTGCATCTGTGAATGTTCTGGTATCTGCCAAAAAAACCTTAGGAGTTCCTACCCCTGAAACCATCAAGTATTCCTGGTCTACGACTCTGCCCAGGGGTACTGTCACAGAAAGTCCGTATGCAGTCTGGCCCTCTCGCTGTGACATCATCGTTCTGCAAAAAGGCCGACAAAGCAAGCCTGAATGGGTGTATGAAAAACGCAATGTACTGCAAGATTTTCGCAAATTCTACAAGAAAGACCCGGGCAATAAACTGGAAATTGACGGAATTGTGCTGATGTCAGATTCTGACAATACAAAATCGATCGCGATTGCCGATTATGACAGCATTTATTTTTCAAAATATTAAAAATGAAAGCAGAGAATTTTTTTTCAACTCTCGCTAAGATTACAATTCAGCATAAGTATGTTGTACTGGCGACCTTTACTTTATTGACGATCTTGTCTTTTTTTATCATTCAGAAATTAAAATTAAATGCTGACTTCTCTTCCCTGCTTGATCAAAATCATGAGGTTATTCAGAACCTCGATAAAGTCACCCGGGAATATGGTGGCATCGGCAGCCTGATAATTGTCATAAATACCAATTCTTTTGAGAGGGGCTCAAAATTTGTTGAATCTGCAGTAGCTGGTTTATCGCAGAACTCAGATATTCGGTATATTGACTACAAGAAACCAATTTCTTTTTTCAAACGAAACCTGCTTCTTTATCTCGATTTGCAAGACATAAAAATTATCAGAAAGCGACTTTACAATAAACTCGAATATGAAAGACAAAAAGCAAATCCCGTTACAGATATTTTTGGCTTAATGGAAACAGAAATCAAAGATCCTGGCTTCTATTATCAGGACATTCTTGATAAATATAAAAATAAGCTCAATCTCAATTTTGATTTTGAAAATGGCAAAAAACAACTGAGGGGCAATGAGTATTTTTACAGCTTTCAGGAATCAGAACAATTGCCACATAGATTTGTTTTACTTATAAAACCTGTCAAGTCATCTGTTGATATAAACTTCTCAAGAAAAATTACACGAGAGGTAAAAAAGTTTCTGACAGAGAAAATTGGTCAAGATTTTGAAAATATTTCATTTCAAATGACCGGCCGCTACAAGAAGAAACTCGACACTATTGAAAAATTGGGCCAGGACATGAAAACCGTTTCATGGATATCGATCATTTCAATTCTTCTGATACTTATTTTCTATTTTCGCAATATTCGATTTTTATTGATCCTGGTAGTTTCGTTGTTTTCGGGATTATTATTCACTTTTGCTGCAACCACTCTGGTGCTCGGGCATTTGAATCTCGTTACCAGTATGCTGGCGGCAATTCTGCTGGGACTCGGCATCGACTTTGGTATTCATTATCTGGCCAGATTCAAAGAAGATATACAGCAAGGTGACTCACTTACTGATGCAATAGAACATATGCTTGTCCAGACAGGCAAAGCCTCTTTCATTTCAGCCACAACCACATCGATTGCATTTTTTATTCTACAGCTCTCAAATTTCAGAGCATTTTCAGAGTTCGGGCTTATCGCAGGTCTTGGCATACTCTTCATCTATTTTTCGATGACCTTTATAATCCCCTCGCTGCTTGCCATTGTTTATGCAAAAGATACTGCTTCGTTAAAAACAGTTCCATTGCGCTTTCATATTTCACAACATTTAACTCGATTCCCTTTGACTACTGTACTGATATTTGCAGGTATCGCAATTTTTTCCTTCTGGCATATACCTCAAGTTCAATTTGACTATAACTTCAGCAAATTAACTGAATATAGCGACCTGGAGTCATATGCAACAGATGCCGAAGTGAACACTATGTTCAGTTTTTCACTGACCCCCAGCATTATTCTGGCAGATTCTGCAAATCAGGAACGAGAGTATGAACGTGCAATTGAGAAATTTCAAAAATCTTTTCGTGAAGGCAAAACTTTGCGAGTCGATCGGGCAGTATCCATACAATCATTCATACCAGATGGCCAGAATTTAAAAATTAAAGAGATTACAAGAATTGATCGTCTATTGCAGAAATACCGAAAATATCGACCCACCATGTCACAAGCGACACGTAAAAAATTTGAGTCCATCGAAGAATTTATTGTACACTCACCAATTTCAGAAGAAAACCTGCCACAGATTGTCAGAAATAACTTATTGCCTTTGCAAGAATCCAGTACCAAACGAATTGTGCTGGTATTCCCGAAAGCCGATCTCGGGCAGGGACGCCAGGTTCTTGAGTTTGCAGAGCAAATAAGCCAGATTCAGGTCAATGGCAAAGGAATCCCTCTTGCATCCGATTCACTGGTATTTGCAGAAGTCATGAACTTGATTTTCAATGAAGGTTATGGGATTTTATTGATCTGCTATGCAGGTATTGTGCTGCTCGTATATTTAAATATAAGAAATATTTTCTCTACTTTTCTCATACTATTGCCTTTAACGTACTCTCTTTTTTGTCTGGCAGGGTTTATGGGTTTCTGGAATTTTAAGCTGGATTTTTTTAACGTGATCATGTTTCCGATTTTACTGGGTATAGGAATCGATAACGGAATACACCTGTTTTCACGATACAGAGAAACGAAAGATATTCAAAACAGCTTGAGTACAACCGGCAAAGCAATCACTGTCTCTTCGTTAACTACGCTCTGTGGTTTTGGTGCACTTGCCTTCAGCGAAAGTCCCGGTATCTCTGGTATCGGTAAAATGGCCATTTTGGGTATATCGATCGTGTATATTTCATTTTCAGTTTTACTTCCCCAAATGATCGTAATCTATGAAAAAAATTTTATGAAGGAAAAGTAATTGAAAAATGGACATGATTAATGTAAATAGATTCTGGCAATCCTACTCCGAATGGTTTGATAATCTAACCCTGTGCAGAAAACTGATTCCCCTTTTTCTGGTTATTTCATACTGGATTACCATCGCTATCATTCATTCTGCAGGGTTCAACCAGATATCTGTCGGATTACTCATTCTGGTATTATTTTACACCGGAGCTTACTCAGAAAAAATCGGCAGATTTTTTCTGCCTTTTATACTCGTGGGAATTATCTATGATGCACATAAACATTTTGTAGCTGGCTTAAGAAGCCACATTCGGGTGCTCGAACCCTACTTGTATGAAAAAGCACTATTTGGAATTAACGTTAACGAACAAATAATGACACCGAATGAATGGATTAAGAATCTTTATTCTCCCGCTCTCGATTTTGTAACCGGTATATTTTACCTGACCTTTATGATCGCATTTCTAGCTTTGGCGGCCTACCTGTACTTTATTAAAACACGATCAGGAACCCGAGTTTTCAACAGTGAGCAGCTGAAAGCAAGAGTGCCTCAAATTATGTGGGCCCTCTTCACCGTCAACATGGCCGGTTACCTGACTTACTTTTTGTACCCTGCGGCACCACCCTGGTATTTCGATCTGTATGGTTCGGGGCCGGCAGACTTATCAGCCCCACCCTCTGCTGCCGGCGGTCTGCGATTTGATGCTTTACTCGGTCTTGATATTTTCAAGGGAATGTACAGCCAGAACGCAAATGTTTTCGGAGCAATCCCGTCTTTACACTGTGCATACCCTGCTTTAATTTCAGTATATGCATTCTACTTCAAAAGTCTTCGTGTAATTTCAATCGTTTATTTTCTGGGAGTAGCATTCTCAGCCGTATATTTGAACCATCATTATATTATTGATGTGATAGCCGGAGCGATCTATTCTCTGGTAATCGGTAGTCTATTTATTTTTATCTGGGAGATACATTTTACTAAGAAGAAAGTACAAGATAGATTTTTCTGACACGCATGAGCACAGAAAGATTAACCGCTACCGCCAATAATATGATCGTCACTGACAGAACTGAACCTTCAGTTTGAACAGACAGCCCCCAGAGCTCAAAATGAGGAAAATACTGGGTAACAAGAAGCGAAAAAACCAGATACGCAACCCGTTCAGGTCGGCGCATAAAACCTCTCCCTGCATGAACCCCCTGCTCTCTTACCAGTGCAGATAAATAACTGCCCAGAAATGAACCGGCAATTAAGGCAATCGAGCAAATCAGTAAAAATGTATTTTCTCTGAACAAGAACAGAATCCCGGCTAAAATAAAAAACTCTGAAAGTCTGTCACAGAATGAATCATACAGTTTGCCAAACTTCGTGAGAAGATTCTTCTTGCGTGCGACCATTCCGTCTACCAGATCGAAAATACTGGCTATTGCAGCAAGCCCTCCGCCCAAACCAAGTAAACCGTGAGCAATTACAAAACCGGCACCGGCTGCGACAAAAACAGAAAGTGAAGTTATCATATTCGGTGTAAATTTTAATACTGAAAAAAGATTACCAACCGGAGTCATCATAAAATGCGAGACTTCCATCAAAAATTTCCCGAGTATGACGGTTCCGCCATCTTGCTCTACTCTTTTATACTGTTTTCGACGACCGGCAAGTGCGAGTCCCAGATACCAGAGAAAAGAAATCAGAATTATAATTAACAGGACAATGGGAAACCAGAAATTCAGATATTGAAAACTCATCGATGCACACCAAAGACAAAATACCTGTGCATGGTAAAATTGAAGCCAACCCCTACAAGCACTGATGCAACTATCTTTGCCATAATGTACTGAAAAAACAGATACTCTGCCAGCAAAAATACCAGACCGGTATTGAGCAGAAAACTGCAGATCGCAGTAAAGCCATACCGCAGGCTCTGTGCAAAAAGTTTTTTATGTTTTGCCTCAAATGCCCAATATCTGCCGGCTAAAAAATGTAAAAGGGCACCAATGAGTGAACCCATGGCAGTCGCAATTACGTACCACAAATGAAATATTTCAACAAATATTATTGTCACTGTATAATCTGCTCCGGTAGCGATCAGAGATGCCAAATGTGTGCGCCAGAATGATTGTCTTAAGCTGCGCACAAATTCAACCCCGAAATCAACATCTTGATGTTATACAAAATTTTTTCGACAGAGCGTAAATCTCAAATTCATATTCACCTCTCAAGCATCATGAAAAATTGTACCAAAGTGCCGAAAGTAAGTATATTACTGCCTGTGTATAATGCAGCCGAATGGCTACGAGACTGCCTGCACAGTATATCACAACAGACTTTTCATGATTTTGAAATTATCGCTGTCAATGATGGCAGCACCGATGATTCTCTGTTCATTTTACATCAATTTCAACAATTCGATAAACGAATGCAGGTTCACACTTTTACAGAAAACCAGGGTATAGTCGCTGCGTTAAATACTGCTTTTGACAAAGCCGAGGGTGAGTTTATTGCCCGCATGGACGCAGATGATATCATGCCGGCAGATCGATTAAGACTGCAGGCCAAGTATCTACTTGAACATACACAAGCCGGGGTGGTATCGGGACGGGTAGAATACATTGGAGACAGTGAAGCAAACCTCGGCTATTATCGTTATGTGCAATGGCTTAACTCAATTTACTCTGCCTACGAAATTCGATTGCGCAGATTTATTGAATCTCCTGTTGCACATCCCTCTGTTATGATGCGCCGAAACATTTTGCCAAAAACGGTATACCGTAAGGGTAATTTTCCTGAAGATTATGATCTTTGGTTGCGCCTGCTTGAGAGCGGGGCTGAAATTCATAAAATTGACGAGGTGGTTTTAAGGTGGAGAGACCACCCCAAACGAATCTCACGCACTAATAAAGAGTACGACAGAGAATATTTTTTTGAGCATAAGGCTCAATTTATTGCAGCCGAAATTGGGCGCCTCAAGCCAGAAAAAATTCTCGCCTGGGCAGGCGGCAGAAAAACCCGCCGTCGCATTGATTTTTTGAGAAAATTCGGTATCGAAATGAAGGGCTATATTGATGTGCATCCCCGGCGAATCAATACAATAATTCAAGGTCTGCCCGTCATATCTCCAGAGAACATTCCCTGGCAAAGTGATATCCTTATTCTGGTTTTTGTTCCAAACTGGGGTGCGCGAGACGAGATCACCCGTTTTCTGGTTTCTCAGGGAGCGAAAGAGGGAGAGCAGTTTTTACTGTGTGCCTAGAAGAGATATTGCCCCCCGCTTTGCCTTGACAGTCTATCTGAAAGGCCGGGTTCATCCGATAAGCCCCCGTAGCTCAGTGGATAGAGCACTGGCCTCCGGAGCCAGGTGCGGTGGTTCGATTCCACCCGGGGGCAAAAAGAGGCAAAATGAATCCTGAATTATTAGAAATCCTGGTCTGTCCCAAGAGCAAACAAAAACTGCAAATGGCAGATGCTGCCCTGCTTGCCAAAATAAATAAACGAATTCAGGAAAAAAAAGTCAAAAATATAGGTTCCGAGCCGGTCGAGTCTGAAATCGATGCAGGTTTGTTTGAACCCAAAAATAAAGTTTTGTATATTATAAAAGAGGGAATTCCACAGCTTATTTACGAAAACGGAATTCAGCTGTAATCGCAACGTGAACCAGTATATCGACGACATCCATTCGCCTGAAGACTTACGCAAACTGCCAGAATCGAGTTTGCCACAGGTATGCCGCGAAATAAGAGAGTTTTTGCTGCAGAGTGTGAGCCGCTCTGGCGGTCATCTGGCGAGTAATCTGGGAACTGTCGAACTGACCGTAGCTATGCACTATGTATATGAGTCGCCCAAAGACAAGATCTGCTGGGACGTCGGGCACCAGACATATGTACATAAAATCTTAACCGGCCGTAAAGAGGCACTGGCTTCTGTACGCAAGACCGGGGGCATAAGCGGGTTTCCGAAAATTTCAGAATCGCCCCATGATCATTACAATACCGGCCATGCGGGAACCTCGATTTCCCAGGCGTTTGGTGAGGCAGTCGCCCGGGATATTCTGCATCCGCCTGAGCAGGGCAAAGGCAGTGCATATTCTGTACTGGCTGTGATTGGTGATGCTTCCATTGTTGCCGGTATGGCTTTTGAAGCGATGAATCATGCAGGCTTTCTGCGTACCCCTTTTCTGGTTGTATTGAATGACAATGAAATGTCAATCTCGAACAATGTCGGAGCCATCAGCTACCGCTTAAACTCTTTGATCACCAACCGAATGGTCAGAAAATGGCGACGCGCCTTATTCCGTTTTTTACACTGGCTGCCGGTGATTGGTACGGTGATGGAGCGACTGTTCCTGAGATTTTCAAGCAGCATGAAATCAATGCTTACCGATCATCAGTTTTTTGAAGAGCTGGGTTTTCGGTATCTGGGCCCCATGGACGGGCATGATGTTTTGCAGCTGGTTAAAATTTTTCGACGTTTGAAATCACTCGATGAGCCAACCCTCTTGCATGTTGTCACCCGAAAGGGGAAAGGTTATGATCCTGCAGAAAAAGATCCCATACGTTATCATGGCGTGACCCCGTTTGTTCCGGCAGATGGAATTTCATCTATACCCGCAGCCCGCTGGGGGTTCAGTAAATTTGTCGGCACAACTCTAACCCGTCTCGCAGAAGACAATACCCGGCTTACGGTGATTACTCCGGCTATGATTGAAGGCAGCGGTCTCATTGAATTCGCCAGAAAATTTCCTGCCCGTCTGTTTGATGCCGGTATTGCCGAGCAGCATGCAACAACCTTTGCAGGGGCACTTGCAAAAGCCGGAACCGACCCCTTTTTATGTATTTATTCAACGTTTCTGCAGCGTGGCTATGATCAGCTCATTCATGATATCTGCCTCATGAACCTTCCGGTACGACTGGTAATCGATCGGGCAGGTTGTGTAGGCGGTGACGGAGAGACCCACCAGGGACTGTATGACATAGCATACATGGCGGCATTGCCGAACATTAAACTGCTCTCTGCAGCTACCGCCCAGGATCTGGTTGAAATGCTGATCTTCATGAATGAGTATAATGAGTCGGCGATATCGGTACGTTTTCCGCGTACAGATGCCGTTGCAGATTTTCTACCAGAACGACTTAAAGAAGCTAAACCAGACCCATCGTACAATCCGTTTGTTCCAAAAGTGATTCGGGATGGTAAAGATATTGCAATTCTTTGTGAGGGAATCATGACTCAACGCGGGGTTGAAGTCGCTGAAAAACTCTCTCAACTGAGAATCTCTACCCGGGTCATTGATTTACGCTGTATTCATCCGCTGCCCGTAGAGGAATTGTCAGCACTGTTTGCCGGCCATAAGGCTGTCTTCACAATTGAAAATCACACCCGCCGCGGGGGGGTCGGAGATCTGCTGGCAGCTCAAATGAAAACCCAACTTGAATCGGTAACCTATGAAAGCTTTGCCTTTAACGATGTTCCGGTTGATCATGGCAGCATTCCCGACATTGAAAAAGAGCATGGACTCGATGCAGCATCTATCTATTCTTCAATACTCGCCCTGCTGAAAAAAAATAACCTGTTTGACCAGATCGCCCGCAGTGCTTGACAAGAAAGTTTTAATCATAGGAGCAGGCGGTAAAACCGGCAACGCGCTGGTAAAACTTGCGGTGCGTCGTTTCAAAACTGTGATCATCTGGGATGACAAACCCGGCTTTACCCTGCCTTTTGAGCATGAGAATCTGCAACTGGCACAAAAAGAGCATATTGAATCTGGCAGCATTCTTGAGAAAATTGACTTTATCACCCTCTCACCCGGGGTACCGTTGAACAAGAGAATTTTTCGACTCGCGCGCAATGCAGACATCCCCATTCTCTCTGAGATCGAACTATGCAATAAAGATTTGTCACGTTTTAAAATTATTGGTATTACCGGCACAGATGGTAAAAGCACTGTTACATCGATGCTCACCCATATGCTCAATCATTTTGCAGACAAACCGAACTGTGCGATTGCCTGTGGTAATTTTGGGCTGCCCTTCTCACAGATTGTAATTGAATTAGAAGATAATCCAGAGAAATACAGTGCTATAGAGTACCTGGTTGCTGAACTTTCATCATACCAGCTTGAATTGTTCCGCAATGTGCGTCTGCAGATTGCCATGTTCTTGAACCTTGCCCCTGACCATCTCGACCGTTATGCAGACATGAGCGAATATGGCCGGGCAAAGTGGAATATTCTGAACGGTCTCAGAAATAATGATCTGGCCATCATTAACTCGAAATTAATGCCCGGCCAGACTGATCTATTTGATTCAGGCACCGGGCATCCGCTGCAATTTCCCCTGTTTCATTACGAAGTTATTGCTGTCGAGGCAGAACACAGCCGAAGTAAAAATGTACAGTTGAGCGCAGATGACTTTCTGCTGGCAAAGAATGAAACTATTTGCCACCTTAATGAACTCAAATTTCGCGGAAAGCATAACTACATAAATCTTTTATTTGTAGTAGAAGCTTTTCTGCGCCTGTTCCCGAACGCAGAAAAAGATGTAATCAAAAATTCAATTTCGGGTTTCACAGGTCTGCCTCACCGCTACGAGATTCTTGCAAATCACAAACAGATTACCTTCATCAATGACAGCAAGGCGACCACCTGTCAGGCTCTCTCTACTGCCTTACAAAACTCTGAATCGCAGGTTTACCTTTTCTGTGGCGGTAAAAGCAAAGGTGAAGATTACTCTTTGCTGAGACCGGTTCTTGAAGAAAAGGCGCCGTATATTTTTCTGTATGGTGATAATAAAGAAGAGTTAAGAAATGCATGGCAAGAGACAGGCTTAATCTATTCTTCAAGTCAAACACTCGATGAAGCATTTGCGGCCGCACTTGAAAAGCGACAACAGGAAGCCCAATCTGACGTTTTATTTCTGCTGTCGCCAGCCTCTACCTCGTGGGACCAGTACTCCAGTTTTGAAGAAAGGGGAGACCATTTTCGCAAACTGGTAAATGACTTTCAAAACTATTGACAGACAGTCGTCAATTAACCATCTGGTTAACAACTTTCTTACGGGGGATACCATGAAAAAAACAGTACTTTTAATTTTATTCAGCTTTATTGCTGTGCCTGCTTTTGCAAATGAAGGCCGAAAAATTATGGAGAAAAACGATGCCTTAGCTGAAGCTTCTTCAGGCAGTGGTGAATCAATTCTGGTGATTATTCGAGGTTCATCCCAGGAGAAAAAAGAATTCAATTCTATTTCAAAAAAATATGGCAAAAAAACACGGTCACGAATCACGTTTACCTCACCAACCCGCATAGAGTTTTTAACGTGGTCATCACCGGGTGAAGACAGCCAGCAATGGATCAAACTGAGCTCGGGCGGTGTAAGAAAAATTTCTTCATCTGATAAAGACGGGGCCTTTGTAAATTCACATTTCTATTATGAAGATATAGGAGATCGTGATATTGACGACTTTGATTACAAGCTGCTCGGCAGTGGTAAAGTAGGCAGTGACGATGTCTATAAAATTGAGTCTATCAAAAAAACCGGAACAAAAGTATATTCTAAATCAATAGTGTATGTTCGTAAGGCAGACTATGTTGTTGTACAGGTTGACCTCTACCAGGGCGGTAAACTTACAAAAATTTTACGAAACGAAGCGATTGAAACGATTCAGGGAATCATTACCCCACGCAAAGTTACAATGGAGCGCGCCGATGGCAGCGGTAAAAGTATCTTGTATCTGAAATCCATTCAGTATAATTCAAACGTGCAGGATTCCCTGCTCAAATCTGAAGCCCTGTAACTGCATGCGCCGATTGTTCCAGTTTGCTCTGAGCATTTTTTTTGCAGCCGGTATTTTCTCTGCCGGCTATGCTCAATCAGAAGCAGAGCTTGACTCAATGTTCTTGAATCCCGGGGGGCCAACAGATATGCCTGCCGAGACAGCATCTGTCCGCAAACTGGAAATTTACGGCTTTGCAGAAAGTGAAAACTATTTCGGGGCTACCGGCAAAGCCGCAAACCGCGACCGTGAAATTATTAAACTGGAATGCAGGGTTAAATTAAATCTAAAGTACGGAGACCCCTTCTTTCATGTATTCACCTCTCTAGATGGTTATTTCTATCCTGAAATTTATCCCGACGCTTCTGCTACAGCCCCGGCACGAACACAAAATCCGCATTTGCCTGGCCGGCAGTTTGCATTTGAAGCTCAAGAGGCCTATATTGCCGGCGGTGACAAATTGCGATTCAAGGCAGGTAAACAGTTGTTTGGCTGGGGTAAGGCAGATGCCTTCAAAGTGGCCAATTATCTCGATCAGGCAGATTTACGGGAACTGTTTGCCAAAGATAAGGGCGACCAGAATCGCGGGGTATTTGCCATTTCTCTCAAATATTTATTTTCAGACTTTGCTGTTGAAGCAGCACTGGTTCCCCTGCATCATGCCCCGCTCTACCCTGCTGCCGGTACCTTTTGGGCAATTCAAAATGTTGCACAGACAATACCCTATGGGGGGGCATCATTTTCGACAATCCCGGTTACCAACAATGGCACTGGCTTGGCAGCCCACTTTAATAACGTCTCTGCTGCCATTCGCCTGGGAGGTACTTTTGGTTCTCTCGATGCCCATATCAGTGCCCATTCAGGAATTGACAGAAGTATTTTCTTTCAACCTGTAACAACGATACCAGTACTCGCAGCTGCGGGTCCTCCGCCTGATGTATCCCGCAATGCATCTGTTACTCTATCACCATACTATGCACGGGTACTACAGGGCGGTGGCGAGGTTGCGTTCATTATTGATCGATTCAGTTTACGCTCTGAAGTGGTGTATACCAATGATAAAGTGGCAATCGTCAAAGACACCGCAGAGGCTTCAAGTTCAACCCGCAATAATGGCGGGCTTGAGCTGGTACTGGTCAATAAAGTGGAACGGGAAAAATATCTGGCCGGTACCCTGGGTTTTGATGTCAAGCTCTGGGATGATGATTCATTGATTCTGGTCGAATACACCCGCGCAGGCTATCTGAAAAATAATTCACGTTATTTCGAAGAATTTCTCAATAATCTGGCGGTCATTAGAATAGAAGACAAAGTGTTTGACCAGCGCCTTGAGTGGAAGGCTGGCATCATACTGCGGCCCAATGGTAAAGATACCGGATATGCACCGAATGCTGAAACAGGCTGGAATTTTCAAAACGGATTGACAGTTTCACTCGGTGCAGTGTTCTTTTACGGTGACAATGACTCACTCTTTAAATTATATCGAGATGCCAACCTTGTATTTTTACGCGCCCGGTATGATTTCTAGCAGGCTTCTCAAGAAAGGTCTCGTTAACCGTTACTTATGAAAACAGCAATTACGTATGACTGGTTTACAGGGCAGGATTATAAAGAAAGAATTCTCGAAGTATTTGCACGTCAGTTTTTTAGCTCTGACCTCTTTTTACTGGCGTATGAAGATGATTCTTATCTTTCTTCTCTGGGTTTCAATCGAATTTATAATGGCAAACTGAAAACCAGAGAAATCTGGAAAAACATTGAGAAGTTCCCAAAAGTACTTTCGAAAATGAATTTGCGCGGGTATTCTGTTGTTACTTCATTGAGCTGCGGACCCATGCACTGGATCAAAAAAAATAAATATTCTGATAATGATCTTGTTTACCAGATCGGCTACTGCTTCGGCCCATACCCGTATCTGTGGGACGACGGTGATGCAGATACTCTGCGCTCTTTCTGGAACCGGTTCAGCAGCAATGATCGACTGGAATTCAGAAAACTTGATCAGGAATATTTTGCAGGCATTGATCTGTTATTGGTACCCGACAACCATGCCGCAGAAAAAATGAAAGAGGTGCACAATCGTACTCCCGTTATTCTGCACCCGCCGGTTTCAGAACATATCTTTCATCCCCGTTCAGGTGATAAAGACTACTTTATTATCAATTCAGACATTGAACATTTTCGCGGATTAAAGCCGGTCATTGAAACCTTTAACTACTTGAACGACAAATTAATAATTCTGGGTGAAGGAACCCGCCATGATGAATTTCGGGAACTCGCCAGACCGAATATTTCTTTTCTGGGTTACTGTGATGAAAGCGAACGAGCTTTCTATCTGCGCAATGCAATTGCGGCGATAGTACCTGATATTCGTCACTACAATCATTTTGCAAAAGAGGCACTCAGTATGGGGGTTCCCGTTTTAGCCCATCGTCATTCATCGGCGGCAGAGCTGATTCATTCAGAAGAGAACGGGGTACTTTTTGCAGAGCATACGCCAGATTCAATTCTGGGTGCCGTGCTGTATGCTCTTGAAAATCAGTTTGATCGCAAAAAAATTATCAAGAGTGCAGAAAAGTTTAATCGACTGGCATTCGAAGAAGCCTTCAAAAAATTAATTGTCAAGCACCTGCCGCCTGTCTTGCAGAGTATAACCAAGAAGAAATAATATAGCATCGAGTCCCGGCTGGGAGATAAATGCTTTCGATGCCTTTTTGACAGTCGGTTTAGCATTGAAGGCGACACCAAGACCGGCTGCTTCAAGCATCGCCAGATCATTTGCACCGTCCCCTACTGCAACAGTCTGGTCTAGAGAAATATTTTCTTTTTCTGCCAATTGTTTGAGAAGAACGGCTTTTCTCTCCCGATCGACAATGTCACCGGTGGTGCGGCCGGTCAGTTTCCCATCTTTCACTTCGAGAGTATTTGCAAAACTGTAATCAAGCTGTAACAATTCTCGAAAATGGTCTGTGAACGGGGTAAAGCCGCCTGAGATCACCGCTGTTTTAAATCCCATTTTTTTGAGAAATGATATCAGTTCTTTGACTCCGTCTGTGAGTTGTAATCTGGCTTTCACTTTTTCAAGATCAGAAACCGGCAAGCCTTTGAGCAATGCAACCCTCTCGGCCAGTGCGGTCGTAAAATCAATCTCACCCCGCATTGCCCGTTCTGTGATCTCTGCCACCTGTTTTTTGACACCGGCAAAATCTGCAATTTCATCAATGACTTCCTGCTTGATGAGGGTTGAGTCCATATCCATCACAATGAGTCTCTTGGCCCGACGAAAAAGATTTTCTTTCTGTAAAGCTACATCGAAATGGTTTTCAAAAGCCACTGCATACAATGATTGTTTCAGTTCACTCGAATCGATATTGACCGGAATATCAAGCTTCATTTCAATACAATGAACATCGCCAGAGCGCTGAAAGGTCATCCGGCGAATATTGATATTTTTACTGCTCAAAGCTGAGGCTATTTCACGAATATCCTGTGCATGAAACTCACGGGATAGTAGAGTCAATGCCCAGTGTTTAGAGGGCTCAGACTCTATCTCATCTGGCAAATCAAGATCGAGAACCAGGCCAAGAGAGTTGATTGTTTTTTTTAAGTCCCGGTATAACCGCACCGGATCACCGTTTTTCAATTCTACCAGCAATGAAAGAGAAAGGTGACCCAGACTGGTAATCTGCTCTACATCCCGCACGGTAATCTGCCAGTCAGACATTGTCTGCATGACCTGGGCGAGTATCCCGGGCTTATCGGCCCCGGTGATATGGAATAAGAAGATACGGTCATCTGCCATCAGAAACGGCGGTCCCCTATACCAAATACAAACTCAAAACCATCTGTACCGGGATGATCCCGAAACCAGCGGCGTTCGCTGTCCCATAAAAGACGTTTCGCCAGATAAATTCGAAGTGGCAAAATCGGTATCTGCAGTCTGAAACCGAAACCCCAGCTGTATCGAAAATAACTCATATTGAAATTTTGAATATTGAGTTCAGCCTGCTTTAATGCCGTTATGGTACTCTGCGGAGTCGTATCACCAATTAAGAACTGGCTGGAATCATGGTATAGTGCACCGGCATCAAAAAACATTACCAGCCAGAATAGAGAGGGCTCAACCGGAATTCGAAGTTCTGTACCATACAGAATTCGGTGACTGCCCCCAAGCCGCCAGGCAGAAGGGTAATAAATATCAAAGAGATTCCATCCGCGCAGCGACTCATAACCACCAATGTATAACCGGTCTTGCACCTCAACATAAGGGTTAATACTCTTATCTTGTGCCCCGTAAACCGGCCCGGTCTGCTGGGTAAAGGTCATCGATGTACGGTGTTCGAATACAATTCTCCAGCGTCGCAGTACATTTTTTCGAATAAGATTAAAGAGTGTGAAGTCCATTGGCCACCAGTAAAATGAATACTGCGGATAATAGCGAATGTAGTGGTCTGCCCCGCCCAGAATAGAACCAACCAGGTCGACAGAAAATTCAAAACGCTGGCCGGTAGTGGTATTGAAAATATTGTCCCGGTTATCATAGTAGAGGCCGTTGGTCAGCATATTCCTGACCTGCCAGCCCTGGTCAACAAGCAGATACACAGAATCATCCACCATGCTGCTCGGGTTTGCCGCGACAGAGAACGTTGGCGAAAAACGGTGGTAATGTCCCCAGTTTACCCAGAATCGATGCCCGACCCCGATCGAGACCCCGACTGAGTCCTGGTCATACGTTGACAGTTCTTCTTCATTGGCAATATTGATCGAGGGTGCCTGAACCTGGCGATGAGAATAAAAACCCGATAAAGTCAAAGACCAGGGAACATCGAACATCCAGGGTTCTGTCCAGCTTGCTTCGAGAGAAGTTCTCAAAGGACCAAACTCAACCCTTCCCGAAAGCCGCTGGCCGGTTCCGTTCAGGTTGTTTTCAGATACTTCTGTAAAAATAGAGAAACCGGTTAACGTACCATAACCGCCACCGAGACTGATGGTTCCCGTAGGCTGCTCATTCACATCGATGATGAGATTCATTTGCCCTTCTGATGAGCCGGGTCGGGCGTCAATATTCACCTCTTTGAAAAAGCCCAGGTTGAACACAAGCTCTCTGGCCCGCTGCACTTTGTCGGCATCAAATAGTTCACCTTCCTGCAATAGAAGATTGATTTCACGGCGGATGACCTTATCGAGGGTTTTTTTATTCCCTTTTATAATAATACTTTCTATGAAACCTTTGTCACCCTCAGCAATGACAAATCGGGTATGAACAATTTTTCGCCCTTCGTATTCTGGGTTATCTTCGAGCAGTTCAGCTAATCTCTCAAGATTAAAATAATCATCACCGTTGGCAGCTGCTGCTACCTGGCGCGCATCATTTCGCTTTTCTTCAATAGCCGCTTTACTCAAAACGATGATCGTTCTCTCGGGTATTACCCGCGCAAAAATAAAGCCCTGTTGGGAATAGAGGTAGTTGATAATGCCGCGGTCACGCTGAAATTTTGCATTGTCGAAAACATCACCGACACTGGAATCTGTATATTCAAAATATTCTTCGATCTGGTCTTTGGTAAACAATGCTTTATCGCCGGGTGGCTGGCCGGTTTGTTCAGGATGCAGAAACTTTTCATCCCAGGTTACATCATAACCGCCATAAAAATACTGCTCACCTTCCCGTACTTTATAATTAACGACAATGACCCGTTCTTCCTGCTCAACAGGATTTGACCAGCGAATATCCCAGCGTGCTTCTTCAAGCTCGGCATCTAGGTAGCCCCGGCTTCTGTAAAATTCAATTATGGTCTCTTTATCTTTTTCGAAAACAGCTTCTTTGAACGTTCCGTCTGAAATAAACCCCTCTTCTTCAAGTTCGAGAACAGCCAGAATATCTTCAGGATCCAGCGAACGTATACCAATCAGATTGATTTTAGAGATTTTAATATTTTCACCTTCATCGACGATGAAAATAACTTTGATAAGATTTTCAGGCCCTTCAATATTGACAGTTTTGGTCTTCACTACCGCATTAAACAGACCTTTCTCACGATATTTACGAATGAGAATCGAGACAGATTCAGAGAGTTTACGTTCTGTAAATACTTCGTTTTCTTTGAGGGGAATTGCCTCTGTAATCTCCTGTCGGTTGAGTTCATCCAGACCGCGAAACTCGATTTCTTCAACCCTTGAGCGCTCTTGCACTATAATTTTGATGTCGACCCCATCTCCCGACGAATCTGCATGAAACGCGATATAGGCAAATGAGCCACTATTAAAGAGGGTTTTCAAGTCACCGTTGGCCAGATCACCCGACAATCGGGCTCCCTGGCGCATTTGTATGAGATCGAGAATATCTTCCCGGCTCATGTTCTCATTGCCTTCAACACTGATTGATTTTATGGTTCTGCCTTCAAACTGCTCAATCTGGGAGATCAGGCCCGAGCGGGGCATCAAAAGAAGAGCAATAACTGAGAGCCCGGCAAGTATCGAAGCAGACTGGTTCATGATAAACCGTAGGCCCAAATAAATTTTATTTTTAAAAATTAAGCGAAGAAAGTTCATGAATTTATGATAATAGATTAGTTGGCAGCATAGACGGGGTTCCATTGTGAGAGACACCGTCAAGCTTTAAGGCCCAAAAAAAGGGGGCTCAGAGAGAGAATAATTCTTCTCTGAACCCCGTTCCAGCTTTTAGAATCGCTTTATCTGTGTTCTAAAAGAGACAACACCAGTTGACTCGACAAATTTGCCTGAGCGAACATCGCCGTACCACTCTGCAATTTCAACTGGCTGCGAGTGAATTCAAGCAATTCCTCTGCCATATCGGTATCCCGTATTCTGGAATCGGCGGCCACCATATTCTCATACCCGCTCTGCAGAGCCTGCACAGTGGTTTCAATACGGTTATAATACGCCCCGAGATCTGCCCGCTGCCGATTCAGCACATCAATTGCCGAATCAACGGTTCCTATCATCGAATTCGCGGCTGCAACGGTACCGAGATTCATTGTGCTTGAGCCTTTTCGCAGCTGAAAAGCACTGGTATTCATTGTCGAAATGAACGCCCGAATTCTCTGGTCCTGATTCGGCCCCACGTGAAAAAAGATAGAACCGGTTTTAGAATTTTTCGCAAAATCTCCCGTCAACAGTTTCATTCGATTGAACTCTGCCGTAGTTGAAATACGATCTACTTCTTGAACCAGCTGGGACACCTCAACCTGTATCTGCATTCTATCTGCCGAAGAATAAATTCCGTTGGCAGATTGTACAGACAGCTCCCGAATACGCTGCAAGATATCGTTGACCTGGGTCATATTGCCTTCTGCAACCTGAATGAACGATAATCCGTTCATCGCATTGCGTTCGGCCTGCCTGAGTCCCCGTATCTGTGTGCGCATCTTTTCAGAAACCGCCAGGTTTGTAGCATCGTCTCCCGATCTGTTAATTCGCTCACCACTCGACAGCTTCTCAATGGATTTTTCAAGCCCTCGAGAAGCCGATTGAAGCTGGCGACTAACAAACATCGCAGGTAAATTGTGATTGATCTGCATCTTTCCCTCCTTGGTGCAGGATGCACTATGGTTTTCTTCGACATCAGTGTCTTAAGGAAGAAACCCCGAATGCAAAAACAAACGGGTTGGCCAAAATCGCCAATTCCATTTGCCCTTTTTCCGCAGAATTCTCCCGATACTGCGGAACCCGAAAGACTTTGTCTATCGGGTCTCTGTACCGCGCATTATAATAGCGCAAGACAGAGACCCGATAGGTCTTTCCCAAGAAGGATAAATTCAGATTCTATAAATTTTAGTTACGAACCTCGTTTGAGATTCGCTGAGGTAACAAAGAACATCTTATCATTCTAACAGCTTAAGGGTAGACATCCCGCGAAGATTCGCCTGGGCCAGCATTGAAACCGAAGCAGAATGCAGAATCTGGTTTCGAGTGTACTCGACCATTTCTTCTGCCATGTCTGCATCGCGAATGCGGCTTTCGGCAGCCTGTACATTCTCATAGGCATTCATCAAACCTTTGGCCGATGTTTCCAGTCGGTTGGCATAAGCTCCCAAATCGGCACGCTGTTTCATCAGCGTTTGCAGTGCTTCATCCACCGTACCAATAGTAGCATTGGCGCTACCGGCACTGGTGAGAGACACTTTTGCAATTCCCAGAGCAGCAGAGGTCATCGTATGCACATACGCCCTCTCCCGCTGGTGCATATTCGGCCCCATGTGAAACCACATCGATGCGGTTTTCGAATTGCGGGCATAGTCTCCCTGCAGCAGTTTAAATCGATTAAACTCTGCCTGAGACGCTACCCGATTCACCTCATCGACCAGTTGTGAGATTTCGACCTGCATAAGCATGCGATCAGAATCAGAATAGATTCCGTTTGCCGCCTGCACAGCAAGTACTCGAATTCTCTGCAGTACATCTGCCGTCTGGTTCAAATAGCCATCTGCGGTCTGTACGAAAGAAAGACCATCCTCGGTATTTCTTTCTGCCTGGCGTAATCCCCTCACCTGGGTGCGCATCTTCTCAGATACCGCTAACCCAGAAGGATCGTCTCCTGAGCGGGTAATTCGTTCTCCCGATGACAGTTTTGCCATCGATGAATCGACATCCCAGCCCCGAAATTTCAAAACTCGGTTCGCATTGATCGAACTCATGTTATGGTTTATTCGCATTGTTACCTCCTTGTACTCCGAAAAGCCCCGGGCAAAAACCGCCCGAAAACTTGCCAGAGAACCGGAGTCATGTTACCTCCCTGTGAAATTTAAGTATTTGTTCGATTCTCATCGAACAAATAACTACAACCTCGTACATAACCCGGTTCTCTGCCGGGCCACTAGAAGGAACAATGAGGACTCAAGCCGTAATGGTTCCCGCAGCCTCTGCTACGGGCTATTCGTATTTACGGTATTCATCATTGGCTTATTGAATACAGTAAGGCACAGCTATACAAGGTTAAGGCAACTTAGAGCACAATAAAGCTGATTACAATATCGGTTTAGGGGGTTTTGCGTTTTTTTCGGGTTTTTTAGAATTATCAGGCAAAAAACCTCTTTTCTAAACAACATTACAGTAAAAACTAGTCTCGACGTTAGTCTATACAAACAAGGAATTAAAGATGCAGATGAATCGTAAAGATTTTCTTAAAAATGCGATTGGTACCGGGGTCATGATCAGTATGCCGACCTGGCTACTCAACTGTGCCAGCGGCCAGAGATTGGCGGGGTCACATAATATAGATCCGCTGCTCAATGCCAGAGAAAACGGGCTTGATACCCCCATATTGAGTGCAATCAATGTGGGCATTACTGCGCCGAACCCTCATAACACCCAGGCCTGGAAGTTTAAAATTCTAAATGATACCGAAGCTTTGCTCTATGTAGATGAGAATAGAATTTTGCCCGAGACAGACCCGCCGGCACGACAAATACATATTGGTCAGGGAACTTTTCTGGAGCATCTGGCAATCGGGGCAAAAGAGATGGGCTATGAAGCGGATATCCAGATTCTGCCAGAGGGAGAGTACCCTCTTTCAGAAATCGGAAAAAAGCCTTCGTCAAAAATTTGTTTGCGAAAATCTTCTAGCTCGTCTGGGGATGTTCTGTATCGATATATTTCAACACGTCAAACCGATAGAACGGTGTATGACGGTCCCATCATCAACGACCACGAGTTTGAGCAGATCAAAAGCCTTGTCGGGAACATGCATTCGAAACTGGGAATAATAAATACTGAAGGCGAAATGTCTGAGCTTAAACCCATTTTTTATAAAGCAATGGAAATTGAATGTTTGAATCACCATACCTACGATGAAAGCCGAATCTGGTTTCGTTACAACGATTCAGAAATTTACGAGAAACGCGACGGCATATCTTTTCGAACCAGCGGCATGGGCTGGTTCAAACGCAAACTGGCCGAAAGTTTTGTTGGCAAAAGCGAAAGTGCCTGGCATGAAAAATCAAACATAAATGCATACCTGGATTCTTTTAATTCGGCTGTAAACAGTTCTCGAGCCATTGTTTACTGGGAAACGCAGACAAACAAACAGGCAGACTGGATAAAAACCGGCCGCGATTATGCCCGCTTTCAACTTGCAATTACCTCAATGGGTTTGCGCATGCATCCTATGAGCCAGGTTCTACAGGAATATAAAGAGATGAACCAGCTAAGTAACGAATTCAATGGAAAACTGTCTGCAAAGGGACGGGTACAGATGCTTGTGAGGCTGGGCCGCGGCAGCCAGGATTTTTATGCACCTCGCAGAGATGTAAGAGACATGATTATTGCATGAGAAAAATAACGACCGCCGACTGTTTTTTGTCTGAGAAATTTATTTAGGAGTCAGGTATTTATGAATCACCGAATTCAAAGGATTCAGCAGGTCGGGAGTTTTTTTCTGCTCAAGCCACATAGTCAGCTGCACTGACATATTGCTTTCTTTGTTAAATTCATGCTTGAGAACATATTCTGCCATCGAATACTTTAGCGTATCAAACATATCTTCTGCCATGTTAAAGCAGGCCGGGTCGCTACCCAGGAACGACGCTATTTTTGAGAGTATCTCGTGTTTATCCATCTCGGCAATTTCAGTCAATTCTTCCCGGGATTGTTTGAGTTCAATTTTTTCTTCATAACCAGAACAGTTCGTACATCTCGGAGAATAAACAACGTTATCAGATGGGTCTTTATAAACTTCTACTTTTACTTTTTTGCTGTTGAAAGGGTTGCAATCTGACATAGATATATGCTCCGTTAGCGTTGTTTTGACTTCTCTTATATTATGACTTTCTGCTTTGAATGTCAAAATATTAGTGTCTCATGTTTTTGGCTATCTTGCGACAGTTTTTCGGACTTAATTTGCCGGCTTTAGAGATCAGATAAACGAAACTTCAAGTAAGCGCACCATAATGTGTAAAATCAACAACTTTGCACTCTGCCCGGTGTTCAATCATTATTCATTTTGCACCGGCCACTCATTTCCTTTCAGAACGGCATACAGTACCGGGAACACCAGCACAGTCAGCATCGACGAAATTCCCAGCCCGAAAATAATTGCATACGCCAGGCCCGCCCAGACAGGGTCGCCGGCAATGGTCACTGAACCAAGCATCGTTGTCACTGTTGTCAACATGATCGGGCGAAAACGGGTTATACCCGCCTGCACCAGTGCTTCTTCAAGTGCAACCCCCTGCTCTTTCAGTGAATTCAGATACTCTAACAGTATTATAGAATTATTAACGGCAATACCGGCTAAGGCAATGACCCCGATCATTGAGGTTGCGTTAAAATAGATTCCCGTAAAAAAGCTCAGAACATAAAACCCAGGCAAAACCCCGATTAAACTCAACGGAATCGTTGACATGATAATGAGCGGCTCCCGAAAAGAAGAAAATTGTGCCACAAGTACAAAATATATCAGAAAAATTGCCACCCCCATCGCTGCCCCCAGGTCTCTAAAGACTTCGAGAGTCAGTTCCCACTCTCCGCCGATTGAGATTGAAAGCTCCTGATTTTCTGCATTCGCATACTCAACCGAAAACAGAGACCATGACTTCTGGCGATACCCCTCTGCCGGTTCATAATCGAGCAGAAAAGAAAGCAAATCAATCGCCGCGTACGTGATCGAGCGGTTCCCCATCTCTGCAGTAACATAAGCGGTGTTCTGCCGGTTTTCCCTTCGCAATGGTTTCACCAGCGGCCGCTCTACGACTTTGACAAAATCTGAGAGCTTCACCTTTATACCGAGATCGTTGACAATATACAGGCTTGACAGTGCACTTTTATCGCGCCGAAATTCCCGGGCAAGGCGAAGCGTTATCATCTCCTGCTCAATATTTTCGGGATTATGATAGATGCCAATTGCTTTACCAGAATAGGCAGTATTCAGGGTTTCGACGATCTGCAGGTTTGACAGTCTGCTGCGTGAGGCCAGAGCAGAATTAATCTGTAATGTGATAACGTTGAGATCATCTGATACGGATGTATCCCGGTCTACCACTTCTTCAACCTGGCCGATTTTTTGACCCAGATCACGGGCCACTTTATTGAGCAGCTCATCATTTTCACCCTGCACACGAACCAGTACCGTTGAGAGCACAGGCGGCCCGGGCGGGTCTTCGACCATTTTTAAAACAGCATCGGCAGAGAATGCACGAACGTGTTGCTGCAACAAAGGTCGCAACAGGGTCACTATCTCGGTTGACTTCAGTTCCCGCTCATCACTCGCAAGTAGACCTGCCCGTATGGTAGCCTGATTCGGGAACCTGCGATCACTTGCCCCGCGAAATAAACCGTTAAAATCGAGAATCGGCGGGGCGCCGATATACGACTGCACCATTGAAATTTCTGGCCGGGAGGTGAGAAACTCTTCGATTCTTTCTGTGACGAGAATTGTTTTTTCGAGAGAAGAGCCATCCGCCAGATCAAGATAAATAAAGAACTGGTCTTTATCTGCTTTGGGCAGCATTCGAAATTTAACCAGACCGGTTGCAGGCAGAATGAAAGATGCAACGGTTGCCAGTGCAATTGCCAGCAAAAACTTTTTTCGATTTCCAGATTTGGCTATCAGGCCATGCAGCAGATTGCGTAAAAACGCCAGCAGAAGTTCAGCGAGCCGGTTTTGCATTGCCGAGAGTTTGGTAACCAGACTCAGCCCGTTCAGTCTGCTTAGCCAGGAGGTTTTAGCCGGTTTTTTATTTTCATTTAATAGCAGGGTCGCCAGCCACGGATTCACAGTAAAAGACAAACCTAATGATACTACCAGGGCAACGGGTACAAAAAACGGAATGGGGCCCATATAAGGGCCCATCATACCGGTAACAAAAGCCATGGGAATAAATGCCAGTACCGTAGTCACGGTCGACATAAACAGCCCGATACCTACCTCAGCTACGGAATCAATCACAGTTTTCTCTTTATTTTTGTATCCTTCATTTTTCAGTCTTCGAACAATATTTTCGATGACAACCGTCGCATTGTCAACCAGCAGCCCCAGGGATAGAATCAGGGCAAACAGTGTGATACGGTTAATGTTCTGCCCGGTCACCTGTGAGATTCCGAATACTGTCGCTAACGTTAACGGAATTGAGATTGCTACCAGAAAGGCGGCACGACCGTTGAGAAAGAAAAACAGAATTGCCACAACAATCAAAATCGATGTGAACAGATTAGAAACCAGCCGGGAGATTTCCTGCCTTGCTACCTTCCCCTCATTAATAATGATGCTGGCTTTGATATCATCTGGCAGAAACCCTTTTTCAAGCTGGGTCATCCGCTCGCGCAAATTACCGGTTACATCGCCAATATTTGTGTCTTTCAGTTTTGCAATACTGATCAATACCGAGTTATTCAGCTTCTGCCCAGTAAACCGGTGTCGAACCAGATCTTCGGTCTCAGCCGGCCCTTCTCTGATCGTGGCAACATCTCCCAGGTAAACATTTTGAATATCACTCGATTGAATGACCAGATTGCGCAGCTCGGCAGCACTTTCAATAACCCCGGTTGTCTGCAACGGAATATAAACATCTTTTTGCTTTATCACACCAGATGGCAGAAAAAAATTGTTTCTGCGCAGGGCATTTTCAATCTGGGAAAATCCCAGATTATTGCGGGCAAGCCGAAGCGGATCAATTTCTATCGCAAGCTGGGTGCGCTTCCCGCCGATGATTTCAACTCGCGAGGTTCCTTCTACATTAATCAGTTTATCGCGCAGGCGAAAGGCAAATTTTCGCAAATCACCGGGCGAAACACTCTGGGACTCCAGGGCAATCACCAGTACAGGTACATCATCCGGGTTGATTGATTCAATACGGGGAGGTTGAATGCCAAGCGGAGCGAGGTTCAGGTCGCTTTGAATACGATCATTCAAAGTTATCTTGGCAGAATCTTCATCTTCCCCTACATAAAAATTGGCAATAATACTGGCCATGCCACCTTCAACGGTGACCGAGAAAATATCTTCAATGGCTGGAATCTGTGCCAGCGTATTCTCTAAAGGTTTGGTAACCTGCTCAAGAACTTCAGAGCGGGAAGCTCCGGGAAAATCAACCTGAATACGAAACGCCGGTGCTGTAATCTTGGGATTGTACTGGCGGGGAGTATTCCAGAAAGAGAATGCCCCCCAGATAAAGAGCGATACCATCAATAACAGCGAAAGCCTTTTGTTGGTTACGAATGTCTGTGCAATTTTTCCGGTCCAGTTTTGATTCTGCATATGCCCTCCGCCCATATACCCTATGGGGTATATCCATACTTTTTTTGAGAGACATTACGACCTCTCTTTTTCTTTATTTCAGGAACCGGGTCATGTACTAACGAGCCAGGGCGGGAACCTGGAACAGTCAAAATATTTCAGGTCAAATTCACTGGAATACAAAAATTTGCTGCGAATTCTGGTAAATTCTTCACGCTGCACAGGAAAACAATAGATTTTACAGCTTTGAAAAAAAATGATTCAAGAACTCAACTGTAATGTTAGATAATGTAGTGTGGAGTATGTTGCTTTCATTCTGTTCGGCTTAGGTGCTCTTATGGTAATCTGGGGAATTATGCAATCCCAGGGAGACCGGCACAAAGAAAATATACTGTATCAGGAGCACCGTTCAAAGAGCAGTGCAGCTCCCAATATACAGCAGCCTCCTGAAAACTTTCCAGATAAGTTTACTGCCATGCAGCAACATACCAGTACTGCAGCGCAACCGCAATACTCCCAACCCCAGTACTCGAGACCCCAATATGTTGAGTCACAGTACACACAGACTCAGGAACCGCCCAAATTTCAAGCTCCGCCTGAAAACACTGAAACGATGCCTCGGGTTTCTGTTAAAATCAGCTCAAATAATCCGGTGTTGATTGAAAAAACTGCCAGTTTATATCATGATTCAAATCGTCGCAACATCTACAGTGGCGAAGAACCAGAGTTCAAATTACAGGACATTGCAGGAATTCGCCGCTTTGGTAGAGGCTACCTGCGCTATGACGGTTTCGGTTTTCAATTTGAACACACTTCAGGAATGCAGAAATACATGCTGAATGATCTGGAGCATATCGCCTTTTATCCGAACTGTGTGGTGTTGATGCCCAAGAATACACAACCGGCTGCCCTGCTGTTTGTCGATGAAACAGAGTCGATTCGAAAAGTGCTCGAAACCTTTCGGGTTGACAGTGCCGTTTAATTTTTAAGCCTATCTGACTTAATGCAATTGCGCGATATTCACGCGTCAGCGATGCCGCTACGCAAGAAAAAATTTAATTTTTTCTCTTTTCTGTTTTTCTTTATCATCTTTGCAGCTGCCGGTGCGGGTCTGGGCTACTACCTGTTCAATAACACCGACCGCTTTCTGTTTTACTTTCAGGAAAACAAATATACGGAACTGGATAAAGAATATGCTGAAATTCTGAACTACTGGCAGACCAACTACCCGCTCGATAAATTTGCCAAAGTAGATGAAAACTTTTTTAAGACCGAACGGGAAACAGAGTTTCTCAAACTGGTCAACACCCTGATCGAAGATTTTCCGGCGGATGGCTATCTTTTTTACCTCAAGGGCATGTATCATGCAAATGCTTTCCTGCTGCCGGTTAAAAACAGGCAAGATGTACTGGCCGAATTCTTTTTCAATGAAGCGATTGAGCGTCCTGAACAGCCCCCCGAACTCGATTATGACCGCAGATCAACTGCCCTGCTCGCCTTAAGAAAAGCAATTGTACTGGGGCTGCCCGAAAAACCCCTGCAAGATGCAAAGGCAACCCAGGCAGCACTGTACTTCTGGGGAGGCGGTGCGTGGTGGGGTGAAAGCCAGGCCGCCCTGCCCGATAATGCAGGCATGGTAGCCAAAATGCCGGTTGCAGAATTATTGAACATTCTCTCTGGCGGCCGGCCTCCGAATTGGAAAAATCTCGAAACAGTGTATCCGCCTGAACTGACAAAATTCTGGCAGGCACTCTATTATTTGCAGACCGGCAATCTGCCGCTTTCTTTTGCCATGCTTTCTGATCTGACACAACAGAAAAGCGACATTCATATTCATAACTACGCTGCCTATCTTCTGGGCAAGAGCCAGGGCAAATACAGGCAATTGCGGCAGCAATTATTCTATTATCGTAAAATAGAGCTCGAATACTTCATGCCCCGTAATCCCTGGTTTTTATCTGAATACACAACTTTGCTGAGATTTTTAGGTGACCAACAGGAAAGCACCCGGGTTTTGAGCGCTTATGAGAGCAAGTACAATGGCTGGGTCAGAGAGAAACCGCCATTCCCGTTATGAGCTGAATATCTGTGAGAATGTGCTTTTTTCGCTTGCCAGCATGTTTCATGTTTAGAATTATTACCGGAAATTAAAGGAAACGATTAAAAGGCGCTACCATGATCAGCAAAGAAAGCAAGAAAGAGCTCATAGAAAAATACCGCAAAAACGCAAAAGACACAGGTTCAGTAGAAGTTCAGGTTGCCATCCTGACTGCACGTATCAACGAACTGACAGATCACTTTAAATCCCATTCAAAAGATCACCACTCGAGGTTAGGCCTTTTGAAAATGGTAGGTAAGCGCCGCCGTCTTCTCGATTATGTTAAACGCGGTGACGACCAGCGCT
This sequence comes from Leptospiraceae bacterium, assembly GCA_020440825.1. Taxonomy (GTDB): domain Bacteria; phylum Spirochaetota; class Leptospiria; order Turneriellales; family Turneriellaceae; genus JAGRNJ01. Next base: position 41,816 of record JAGRNJ010000015.1, read on the forward strand.
ACCGTACAATTATTGCAGACTTAGGTATTCGTAAGTAATTCAACACTAATTTTTTTCCTCTGCATGGGCGCCTTTTAAGCCAACTCTGGAGGAAACCAAATGTTACATAAAGAAACTACTAAAGTACGTGGCAGCGACTACGTATTTGAAACTGGGGTATGGGCTAAACAGGCCGGCGGCTCAGTTTTAATTCGCTGGGGAAAACTGGTTGTGATGGCCAATGCCACTTCGGCAAAATCGGGCAATGAAGATCTTGACTTCTTCCCATTGACTATTGAATACCGGGAAAAATTCTATGCCGCAGGCAGAATTCCCGGCGGGTTTATTAAACGGGAAGCCCGCCCAACAGAGCGGGAAATTTTGAATTCACGTTTATGTGACCGCCCATTGCGGCCCCTGTTCCCTGAGACATTCAAGAATGAAACACAGATTTTTGTAACCCTGCTGAGTTCCGATGGCAAACTTTCGGGCGATGTGCATACGATCAATGCCGCGAGTGCTGCGTTGATGATTTCTCCCGCTCCCTTTCAAGGGCCGGTTGGTGGCGTAAGAGTAGCAAGGGTCAATGGTGAGTTTATTTTATTCCCTACTCCCGAAGAAATCAAACTGGCAGATATCAACCTGGCGCTGGCCGGTACAGAATCTGCCGTTACCATGATCGAAGGCAACAGTGACAATGCGAGCGAAGAAGATATGCTTGAAGCATTGCGGGTTGGTCATGAAGAAATCAAACGGCTCTGCCAGGTGCAAAAACAATTTGCGGCCAACGTTGCCAAAGAAAAAATTCAGCCCTCCCCAAAACCCGACCACAGCGAACTGGAAAAAGAACTGCGCGCTCTGGTTTTCGATAAAATAAAAGCAGCCAATGCTGTGTCTGGTAAGCATGCCCGGCAAAGTGCTATCGACGAAGCCTGCGATATGGCCGTCACAGAATATAAAAACAAACTTGCCTCTGAAGACGATGCAGTACGCGAAAAGAAACTGAAAATTGTCAAACATTTACTCGAAGAGTTTGAAGTCGAAGTTGTACGCGACCAGATTTTTAATGAAGGCAAAAGGGCCGATGGCCGTAAACTCGATGAAATTCGGGATATCTCGATAGAAGTGGGCGTCTTACCCGGGGTTCACGGGTCTGCATTGTTTACACGGGGTGAAACCCAGTCGCTTGGGGTTGCCACCTTAGGTACCGACAGTGACTCGCAAAGCTCTGATGATGTTGAAGGCATGACTTCTTCACGATTTTATCTGCATTATAACTTCCCGCCCTATTCGGTTGGTGAAGTAAGAAGATTATCGGGACCCGGCCGTCGTGAAATTGGCCATGGTAAACTTGCTGAAAATGCACTCGTCTCACAAATGCCGAATGCAGAAAAATTTCCCTATGTCGTGCGGGTGGTTTCAGAAATTCTCGAGTCAAATGGTTCGAGCTCGATGGCCACTGTCTGCAGCGGATGCCTGGCCATGATGGATGCAGGTGTTCCGTTCAGAAACCCGGTAGCCGGGATAGCCATGGGTTTGATCACAGAGGGAGACAAATTTGCTGTCTTAACCGATATTGCCGGTCTTGAAGATCATTTCGGCGATATGGACTTTAAGGTAGCAGGTTCTGAAAAAGGAATCACAGCCTTTCAAATGGATACCAAAGTACAGGGAATTTCATTTGAAGTAATGGCCCAGGCCTTAAAGCAGGCAAAAGATGCCCGTTTACACATTCTGAACAAAATGAAAGCGGTGATTGAAAAACCAAGAGAAGAGCTGTCTGAGAATGCGCCCCGTATTTCGACGATCCAGATTGATCGGGAGAGAATCGGCGAACTGATCGGCCCTGGCGGTAAAAACATTCGCGCAATTATTGAAAAATCAAAGGCAGAAATCAATGTCAATGATGACGGTATTGTGACGATCGCGACCAACAATAAGGAATCTGCAGAAATTGCCCGCAATCTGATCGAGGGACAGTTTGCAGACGCTGAAATGAATGCAGTTTATGACGGTACGGTCAAAAGAATCGCTGATTTTGGTGCCTTCATTGAGATCATGCCGGGTCGGGAAGGTCTTTGCCATATCTCAAAAATCTCTGATCACCGTGTAAACAATGTCAGAGATGAACTGAAAGAAGGCCAAGAAGTCAAAGTAAAAGTGATTGGTATTGATCGTCAGGGAAAAATTGCCTTGTCGATTAAAGATGCCAACTGATTGAATTTTCAGTAAATTCACAATACATGCAGCATGAAATAGAACAACTTGAGCTCAACAACGGGCTCAAGGTTGTACTTGAAAACATACCTCATCGTAAGGCAGCTGCCATTGGGATCACCCTGCCCGTCGGTTCCCGCTTTGAAAGCCCGCAAGAAATGGGCTTTTCCCATTTTACAGAACATCTACTTTTCAAAGGTACCCAAAAACGAAACTACCGGGAAATTTCCCGCAGCCTGGAAAAACTAGGCGGCTATCTGAATGCCAGCACTTCACGAGAGACAACCGTCTATTATGCGATGATCGCCGGTCGTCATCTTGAAGTCTCAATGGATGTGTTGTCAGATATTTTTTTTGAATCCCAGTTAAAAACAGAAGAATTTGAAACTGAAAAGAAAGTCATTCTCGAAGAAATCAAAATGGCAGAAGATGACCCTGAAGAACTGGTATTCGATCTGTTTTATGAAGATGCATTCGGCGATACCGGCCTCGCCCGCCCGATTGCCGGCACGTTAGACTCTATCTCTGCATCTCATCGAGACAATCTGTTTGATTTTTATCGCGGCAAATACGGCACCCGGGGTCCGGTTTTATCGATTGCCGGCAACCTGTGGTCGGCAGATTCTGCAAAAAATTCAGTATTGCAGAATGTAAAAAAATATTTTGAGAGAAGTGAAAATACTCTGGGCGGATGCCCTTCGATGAAACTGATTGAAAAGCCCGCAGAATTCTTCTGCGGTAAGATTCGACATGTTCAAAAGGATCTCGAGCAGATTCATTTTTTACTGGGTTTGCCGGGCTTAAATGTTGAAGAAAACCAGAAACCGCATTTAAACCTGTTCAACAATGCCTTTGGAGGCAGCGGTTCATCGAGACTGTTTACAAAATTGCGCGAAGAAAACGGGCTTTGTTATTCAATAGGATCATTCCACAACTCTTATGCCCGGGAAGGAGTCTGGATAATTTCCTGTGCGTGCTCGCCAGAACATTTTTTAACGGCGGTAGACTTATGCCTGCAACAGTTGCGCGAGGTTCTCGATAAAGGCTTAGAAGCTCATGAAATTGAAGAAAGCCAAAGCGGCTTTGCCGGCTACCTTGAACTGTCTTCTGAATCACCGAGCAGTCGAGCCGAATCAAATGCAAGGGCTTTGTTATATCTTGATCGTCTGGTCTCGCTCGAGTCAAAGATTCAACAGATTGAAGAAGTGAATATTCACGAGGTGATCCCTGAGATGCTTGAATACTGGCAGAATAAAACCCCGGTCTTAACCAGTCTGGGCCCTTTGCCCGTTAAATCGACTGAGAAAAAAGTTCGCGAACTTTTCAAAAAATACGGATTCTGAAAAGCACATCTAAAATTTATTTGCGCAGGGCGAAAGAGCGCACTGTAGAATTCCAGTTTTCCTGAAGATACAATTCTTCCACAAGAAAGGGCATCCGCCATGACCAGTTCTCATCATTTACAGTTCCCGGAACATTCACACGTTCTTCAAGCGGGCTCTGCCGCAGCATTGACGTATCAAGCGCAAAAAGATCCTGCAAAGTGGGAATGACCAGTACCGAATTTGCCTGAAACAGATTCTTCAAAAAAGCCGTTGCCAGCCCTGTATTCATTTCATCGAAATCTTTGAACTCTTGCTGCAGTTGTGCGACAAATGCCTCTTTATCAGACTCTTCGTCCCACCACCCCCGCAGACTGGAAGTATCATGCACCGATAGCGTTGCCACTGACAGACGGGGGTAAGTTTGGGGGTCAATAACCTGCCCACCGTTATCATAATCTCGCGCCCAGCGTCGAATCTTGAGCGAAAGAATCTGCAGCCGGTTGAGCAAACCCGGCATACAGGCAGGCACGGCTCCCAGGTCTTCGGCGCAAACCAGCATCGAAGAAGACTGCATCAATACCCGCAACAATTTCTCACCGTTCTTTTCCCAGAGCTTTTCTGAGGCAATGACCTTGTCATGAATCAATTTTTTAAGTTTTTCTTTTTCATCCTGGGAAAGACTTTCCCAGGCACTGGTTTGATCATAAAACCAGAATGCGGTAAACACCCCGGGGCTTGTCTCAAGCAAAGTACGATTTTGGTGTGCGTTAATAAGAAAATCTTTAACTTCCTGCGGGCAACTCTCGGCTGCAATAGTTTCTGACGATCGGAACTCAGGTTTTATCTGATAGAGATTTTGGTTTTCAATCTGATGCAAATAATCATAGACTGATGAAGAATTTTTCTGCAATGAATGTTCGATGCTCTCACCCGATATATGGGAAGTGCTCAACCATGCAATACGCCCCTCGTCAAAACCGAGAGCGAGCAACTCATGCCGGTCGATATAACTGGCCGGTGAATAAAAACCCAGCAGGCCTGAAAACTCCCCGGCAGGTATTTGCCAGATTCTTAAGAAACCAAGTACATGATCAATTCGATAGGCTCCGTAAAATTGCGCTGCAATTTCAATACGGTTTCGCCACCAGACATAATCGTCGTGGGAGAGATTTTCCCAATCATAAACCGGAAATCCCCAGTTCTGGCCTGTATCAGAGAACATATCAGGCGGAGCCCCCGCCTTAAAATTAAGATTAAAATATTTTCGAAAATACCATACATCCGCACTATCAAGATTCATCAAAATGGGAATGTCCCCTTTGAGTACAACATCCATGGCCTTGATTTGATTGGCGGCATCAGCAAACTGGGAGAATGCGAGAAACTGCAGAAAAGCATGATAATAAAATTTTTGCGAATTCTTTTCCTTTACCGTTTCGAGATCTGCAGCAGAAATATTTTTCATTTGCGGCCACTCATACCAGGGTTTTTTATGATTAAGTTCTTTGAGCGTGCAGTAAGCACAATAGGGAAACAACCAATAGCGATGCTCTTCACAAAAATCTTGAAAGTCTGACTTTTGAATATCAAACTCTTCATATACCTGCCGCAGTATTGAATGTTTGAAAGTATAAACATCTTTGTAGTGAATACGCTGATCATTTTTGTGTAAATCGCTGAACTCTTGTACCTGCAGCTTTGAGTTATCTGAAAGAGGAACCTGCCAGAGTGAAATATAGACGGGGTTCAGACCGTTGGCCGAGATTGCAGAATACGGAGCACTGAAGTCGCCAGAGTCCTGTATTGGCAGTAATTGAATGAGAGAAAATTCTGTTTTTTTTGCCCACTTGGCAAATTCAATCAAATCAAAAAAATCACCTATTCCCTGAGAATTTGCAGTTCGAATTGCACCAAGGGGAATTGCAACTCCTGAATATTTACCTTGAGAGAGATCGATCATTTTCGGGTACGAAAATCATCTAATGTAAATAAAGAATACATTTTGACCCCTCGTGCAGCAAGATTATCTGAACCGCCTTCAAGCCTGTCGAGAACACAGAAAGCCTCACTGGCAATCAATCCCTGCACTTCAAGCGCATCGAGTGCTTTTAAAGTCGACCCGCCAGTGGTTATGACATCATCTACCAGCACAATATTGGCATCACCAATCTCGGGCAGCATACCTTCAATCTGTTTTTTGCTTCCGTGATCTTTTGCTTCTTTACGAATAATGAGAGGCAGAATTTCTTTGCCCTGGGTCTGGGCAAAAAGAGAAGATGCATAAATGACGGGATCACTGCCCATCGTAAGACCGGCCATTGCCCGAGGATACTCTCGCAATACCTCTTTCATTTTTGCACACATAAGTTCAGCGACCAGCTGTAGAGTATGGGGTCTCAACAGTATTTGTTTTAAATCAAAATACCAATTGCTTTGTTTACCAGATGCAAGAGTAAACGGTTCATCATAATTCTCGCGGTAAGAGTATTTGCGTATTGCTTCTTTTAGTTCATCATATCGTGGATGATTCATAAGGTATCCTGCTTTTGTTTCTCGCGTAATCTAAGAAAAACTCTACGGCCCGTTTCCCGTTCTCAGTCAAAGCAACTGTATCTTCATTGACATAGGTAAAAATATGGCTTAACAGAGTTTCACGATCGAGTTCCTGTCCGTGGGCGGCTATGAAGGGCAGCATCTCTCTTGTAAATTTTTCTTTGTTATTCGAGTAGACATCGAAGCCGTACTCAACACTTTGCGAGATTTTTTTTGCTATTAAACTTTTTATATCTTTGGGCAAATCTTTGCGAATAAAAATTCCGCCCAGGGGTACAGGAAATCCTGTTTGCTTTTCCCAGTAATCACCAAGATCATTTACCAGTTGAAAACCGAAGTTTTGATAGACAAACCTGCCTTCATGTATCAGTACTCCGAAATCTAACTGGTCGTTCTGCAATGCCGGTAAAATATCTGAGAAGGTCATGAATTGACCGACCGGCGAATCCTGAATGCCTTCACTTTCAAGATAGAATCGATACAATAAATTTGCGGTGGTATTTCTACCCGGTATACCGATTTTAGAATTCTGATTAAAATCAGAATCTTTTTTCCCGATGAGAACGGGCCCGACCCCATAGCCCAAAGCACCACCACAAGGCAGCAACTCATAGTCTTTTTCAAACGCCGGAAAGGCAGCAAACGATGCTTTTACAATGTCCCATTTTGCTGCCCCGGCCCCCTCATTGAGCTGTTGAATATCTGCAAATTCATGCTCGAGTATAAAAGAGGTTTGCTCTCTATCATGTAAAAAATGATAGAAAGCAAACGTATCATTCGGGCATGGACTGATTGCCAGATTCAGTTTCATTAAAAAGGAAGTTTATTCTTCAGCTCATTGAGTTTTTCCTGGGCCTTTTCTGCTTCTTTTTGAATGTTTTCTACCCCGGGTACTTTGCCACTGATTACCGGTTTAATTTTTTCTTCGAGGCCGCCGGTATAATCCTGCACATTGAGATTCACTTTCGGCAATTCAGGCAGTTTACCACCGTCAGGAAGCATATCTTTCAAACCATCCATACTGGGTATCTTATCTTTGATTGAATCAAGGCCGCCAAAGCTGCCTTCAATTGAGCCCCATTGATCGGGCGAAAAGGAAGATATCTTTGACATGGAAGCAATTTTCATTTCTTCCAGTTTTCCCAATGAGCCGGTCGTAAAATCTGAACCTGATTCTGCTTCTGCCGTCTGGCCAGATTCAATGACAGAAGATTTATCACCTGAACTTACTGCTACTTTACCTTCTTTTACAGCAACTTTCGATTTACCAGATTCATCTGACTCGACCAGAAATTCTGTACCACGAACGCCGGCTACAAAGGAAGGAGTTCTAATGGTAAACTCTGAACCAGCTGGCATTTTCTGAATCTTGGCAAATACACTGCCTTTCTTCAGTTCTAATGCATCATAGGTACCACCATTGGTTAGTTTAATTGCATTGGCGATATCTAAAGTGGAGTTTTCACCCAGTTTAAAGACAATACCCGCCGCAGTTTGTATATCAGCTGTCGTTTTTGCACCCAATTCAATTCTGTCAGAGCTGTAGAGAAAATCTCCTGCTTTCAGATCCAGAGTCTTTTGGTCACGTATCAGTTTTCCTGATTTTCCGATCAGTAAGGCGACAATCATCGGTCGGTCTTTGCCGTCTGGTACCTTTTTCTTGGGCTTACAAGAGACAAAAAGCCCTGCCATCAACATTAGTATTACAATCTTTTTCATATTTACCCCGTAATTTAGTCTAATTTTGCGATTTCACTGCCTGCGAGAAAACTGCGCAATAGTTTTTCACTCTCTGCTTCTGCTTGAAATAAAAAGCTTTTATTGGTCCAGATTAAGCCGGCTATCCCGCTCTCTTCCACATAGTCAAATCTCCATTCATTGCCTGAAACTTCAGAGAAATCTGTGAGTTTTTCTTCCCTTTTCTGCTCGACCAGGTAATCCCAGTTTTTTTTGCAATTACCAGAATCAGAACATTGGCAAACCTCAAGTGATGCCTTAGCCCCAAACCCGCCAAGGCGATAGTCTTCGCATTGCAATCCTTTTCTGTAACCGGGAATGCTTTTGCGTATTTCTGCATCAAGGCCGGCAAATTTCAAAGGATAGATGTCATCGAGACTTTTAAAGGAAAAATCAATTTCTGTAAAAATCTTGCTTTTTGAGCAGGAAGACAATGCTATCACAAAAATCAGTAGAAGAAATATTCCAGCAGTTTTCAATCTAAGCATGGGGGAGACTCACCAGCCGTTGCAGATTGTCAATCGTTTCCGGTTAGAATTCTTGCCCGCTCATTGGGGTCTTCACTCTTAAAAACAAACGAACCGGCAACAACCATATCTATACCCAGTTCACGAAGTCTTTTGCAATTCTGTTCATTTACACCGCCATCGACTTCAAAAAGCATGTGATGGTTATACGTTTTTGAAAGTCGCTCTCGCATTTTCACCAGCCTCTCAATTCTTGCCCATGAGGTAGGTAGAAAAGGCTGCCCGTAAAAACCAGGCTCGACCGTCATGATCAGTAAAAGATCAAAAAACGGATATAGTTCTTCTATTACTTCAACCGGGGTTCCCGGGTTTAAGGCCAAACCAGATAAAATTCCCTGCTCTCGAATAGATTCTGCGAGTCGAACAGGAAGTGAAGTTGCTTCATAGTGGAACGTTATATTATGAGGTTTTAGCGGGAAGTATTTTGGAACTTCAATATGCGGATGACTCACCATTAAATGAACATCCAGCGGAATATTTGTTTCTTTTTTTACCGCCGCAGATACGGCTTCACCAAAAGTCAAAGCCGGTACAAAATGCCCGTCCATGATATCGAGATGAATAAACGAAATCACCCCGGGATCAAGCTGTCGTAACGCACTGCCCAGTTCGGTTAAGGGAGCTGCCAGAATTGATGGTGAAACTTTCAAAAAGAACTCTCTTATAAAGTTACAATAGGAACCTGAAATTTATATCTCGGCTCTGGAATTGTTTCAACAGTTTTTTTCTCTTCTTCAATTAAAGGTACTGCACCTTCGGGAATTTCTTTCGAAGTAGTTTCTGATTCGTTGAGCGTAATTGACTGATGCCCTTCCCAGATTACATACTCGGCATCATGAACAGGATAAAGTGGATACACAGCTCCCAAGGCTGCAAAATACATCGGTGATGAGTATTTTTTCTCACCGTCAACTATTCTCTCAAGAGCAAGAGTCACAGGCTTGTTTTCAAGCTTGTCCTCTTTAGAATTTCGAAAATGCAGATGATAAGGCAGAGAGTTTTCTTCCAGATCATTGAGGGTTAAGGTAAATCTGCCAACTTTTATCTTCCAGGCTTTACTCTCGGTATTATATTCACTGGCCGTTACTTTGCCATGCTGTTCATAATTTTCTACGTTTACAGTTTCAATACTTACCGGAGTTTTTAACTCATAGGCCATTCTTTGAATGATACCCGCCGGAGTCCCCTCGAGCTTTTCTGGTACATAAGCCTGCCCTTTTGTAGAAGCTTCACCGGTAGAAACCAGAATAGAGACCGGCGAACCCGGGGTTAAGAAAGTACCTTCAGGGGGATCCTGTGCCAGAATTTCACCTTTGGGAGAATTTGAAGGAATCTTGGTCACTGTTCCAATGTTCAATGAGTAAATACGTCCGCCCTTGGGAATATTGTCCAGCATTGATTTTGCCAGATCTTCATTGCTGCCAACAAGCTTCGGTACTGGCACGATGTTTTCACTCTGGTTGATTACCAGGTTCAATCGACGACCAGTACCTACAATCTGACCGGCAGATGGACTCTGGGATAGAATATACCCCTGCGGATATTCGGTAGTAAATCTTCGTTCGAGTCTTACTCGAAAACCGGCTTCGAGTAAGCCGTTATGTTTATCGAGATAAATCTGGCCAACCAGATCTGGTACAGGCACTTTGTCTTTTGCAGACACCAGCAAAGTGATGACTATAAAACCTGATATAAAGAACAATGAAAGGCCAGAAAATAAAATCAAACCAAGTTTTGACAGACTCTTGAAATAATTCAAGTCATTTGCACCATCACTCGTTTTCATTGATTTTTCCTGGGTCTGAGATTGCCCATTGCTATTTTCAGAATCTGCCATGTCCCATATTTCAGAGTACAGCAGCACTGTAAATCTCATTCAAATGCCTTGGTGATAACCTGAGATTCACCAGAATGATGCAGTTTACTGTATGTTTTTCGACTGCAAAAACTGAACAGAATGCCTTAACCTTGCAGCATTCGAGGTGCAGTCAAAGATCAACCGCCAAAACGCTGTTTGAACATCAGAGGTTCGAGAATTGTATCTTCCCGTGATGGCTCCCGGGTTTCAGGGTAATCCTGCATAAAATGCAAACCCCGCGACTCTTTTCTGCTCAAGGCCGAGCGAATAATAATCTGTGCGATAAGAGCCAGATTGCGCAATTCAAGAATCTCACGGGTTGGGGTTGTACGATTATAAAAATCTATCACTTCTTCATAGACCAGATCAATTCTGCGCAGAGCCCTCTGCAGGCGTAATTTTGAGCGCATGATACCGACATAATCCCACATGATATTGCGAATTTCTTTGAGATCGTGGCTTACCAAAACCCATTCGGCCAGGTTCGCAGCCCCGCCTTTATCCCAGGCGGGAATTTTTTCATAGGAACTTTGTTTTAACCTTTGTTCAGAATTTTTCATTCTCACCTGGATGTCTTCAAAGGCGCGATGAGCAAATACCAGACCCTCAGCCAGAGAGTTTGAAGCGAGACGATTCCCGCCATGTACCCCGGTCGAGGCTGTCTCGCCGATTGCATATAGAAAATTCAGATCTGTTCGTCCCTCATAATTGGTACTGATGCCTCCGCACATATAATGCGCAGCCGGGACCACAGGAATGGGTTCAGTGGTCATATCAATGCCAAATTTTTCTTTAAGAGTATTGTAGATCAACGGGAATTCAGTTTTGATCTGCTCAGAATCTTTATGAGAAACATCGAGATAAACACATTCGGTTCCATGAATTTTTAACTCTGAGTCGATGGCCCTGGCAACAATATCTCTCGGAGCAAGCTCGAGCCGGTCGTCATATTTTTCCATGAATGAATTACCATCTGAGGTAATCAGTTTTGCGCCAAAGCCGCGAAGTGCTTCGGTAATTAAAAATGCAGGGTCGGCGGATGAAAACAGTGCGGTGGGGTGAAACTGAAAAAATTCCATGTTTCTGGCCCGGCAACCGGCCCGAAATGCCATCGCAACACCGTCACCGGTTGACACGGGTGGGTTTGTGGTATGGGGATACACTCTGCCCGCCCCACCAGATGCTAATATCACAAAATCAGCCAGAATCGGGGTAATCTCACCGGTAGACTCGTTGAGAATATAACAACCATAGCAATTGCGGGACAATTGTTGTGGTTTAAAATGATGTTCGGTAATTAAATCGATGGCCATTTGACCAGAGAGTAACTGAATACGCGGGTTTTCAGCAGCCTGTTGCAATAAAAATTTCTCAATCGCTCTGCCGGTGTGATCGTGGGCATGCACTACCCTGTTCATGCCATGCCCCCCCTCTTTGCCAAGGTGTAAGGCGCCATCCTGGGAACGGGTAAACTGCATTCCCAATTCAATCAATTCTTTGACTCGAGAAACCCCCTCATTGACCAGAATAGAAACAGCACCTTCATCGCATAAGCCGGCACCTGCTTCTAAGGTATCTGCAAAGTGTTTTTCGGGATTATCCATCGCGCCAAGGGCTGCAGCAATCCCGCCCTGGGCATAGGAAGTCGCGGCTTCATCAGGCGCATCTTTTGTAACAATGATTACATCGCCCAGCTCAGCTGCACGCAGAGCGAATACCAGACCTGATATACCGGAACCGATCACCAGAAAAGGAACCTGTATCGAGGTCGAGTTCAACTTAGTCCTGTTTTTTGTCGGTTTTCAGCGCAGATTTCGAAGTACTTTTCTTTTTTGCCGCAGGCTTAGAATTCGTCTTTGATGTGGCTTTTTTAGCCGTGGTTTTCTTAGGAGAACTGGTCTTAGTGGCAGATGATTTAGGTTCTTTAACAGCAGCTGGCTTAGGCGCAACAGTCAATGCAAGTTCAGCTTTTAATTTTTCTGCGGTCTGCAACTTTTCTCTTAGTGAAGAGAGTTTACTTTGTACAAAGGCCCGAATCTGGTTGGTTCGTACTGGCTTTTCCATAACAGCGAGGTGTATGCTTTCGGCCTTTGCCTCAACATTGCCAATATTGCCGGTCAACAGCAAAAAGTCACCGATCGTATAGCCATGAGGCAAACGCAAGATATTCTGAATGAAGTCTATGCCCTTGAGGCCAGACTCGGTATTCTGCTCAACAATGACCAGAGTGAAACCTTTTTCATTCTCAAGCTCTCCCTCAAGAACCGGAGGTTCGAGTTCGGGAATCTCTGCATCAGGATTTTTCTTGCGCAACTGGGAGTCGGCATTTACTTTTTTTTGAAATTCAATAATACGTTCAACTTCGACATGGTTTACCCAGGTTCCAGCATTCACCATGAGTGTTTCTGCATCAGTATACCGACTTGCAGATTCAAATAAAAAGCCCATATCTTTGAGCATTACTTGAACTGTGTCAACAAAACTATGATTATCATCTATTATCAGTATACGGTTCATTCCACTTCCTTGCAAAAATCTGCAAAACTGCTTCGAGAGTCAAAGATTGTTTTTTATTCAGCACGACAACGATTAAAAGGGTCATTTCTATCGTCTTTGCAAGAGCCATAAGCCACTGGTTTTATAGTTTTGGGTTTTGTTTTCGCCCTCAATTTTCTGCACAAGGGGTAGTTGGGTAGCTGAGAGAAGTACGTTCGCATCACCGTTTTGGGTCAATTCTTTGAGCACAGAAAAACGGTATTGCCCAGATATAACCGTTGAGCTGAACTGCAGTTCATTCTGCTGTCTCATAATCAGTAAACAATAGGGCTCGGCTCTCGAAATATCAGGATAAAATGTACTTGTGACCAGATCCATCCGCCCGTCGTCATTCAAATCAACTATCGCTGTATCCAATGCTCCATGAAACGGTTCAAAATATGCCAGTTTTACAGAGAGTGAAGGCTTTTTGTGCAGAGTATATACATAGACTCCATGACAGGGTTTCGGCGGATTGTAAGGCCCGGCATCGGGATTATCGCCGGCAGTCAGCACTACCTCTGGAACCCCATCAGCATTCAAGTCTGCCACTTTCATACGGGTAAACCCGCACGAAGCATCAAATCTCTGTAGAAAAATTTCCTGAAATGTTTTTGCCCCGGCCAGATACGCGCGTAAAGACTCACGGGAATTTGCCACAAGTGCCAGAATATCGGGTTGTTCATCGTCATTCAGATTCATCACATGTGCAGAAACAAAGCCCTCATCTTCAGAAAGTATACTATTGGAACCATCTTCATGCAGCAGCTGCAGGTTGCCCTGCCGGCCAACGCCAAAGCCCGGTATTAACCAGTCTTGCAAATATCGAAGCGCCATAGCCGTTCGCGGCAGTTTATCTTTTATGAGAACAAATTTCTGATTTTTGATTTCACCAAGACTGGCCGGAAATTCTAAAGGCCGATTTCCCAGCAGGTCTCCCAGTAAGGTCACCATAAGCTGTTTGTTTATTTGTTGCAGATAAACGGGGGGGGTTGGCAGGCGGATGACCTCTTGCGGTTCATTCGGGGCATTGTACAGATCAATGGGCCATACCATAAGCCGGGGCTCCCACGCTGTACCGACATACAGATTTTTCTGATCATGATCGAGTAACGTGATCGCAGGGTCATTGATTTTCAGGTTCAATCTGGTTAATTGAAATTCGGTCTCGAGCTCGGGTTGCCTTGGGGTATTATAATGCAATTTTTCTGCAGCAAAAATAATATAATATTTGCGAATCAGATTCCATTCTTCAGGCTTCATGGCAGGCTTGGCGGGAATTTCTTTCAGCATTTTAAGCAGGTTTCGCCGGTTTTGCCATTGTACTATAAAGCCCGCATCATGCTTCAGAGTTGTAGTATCTTCAATTCCCAGATACAATCCCATATAACCGAGTACATAGCCCCAGGTTTCTTTTTCAAGAGTTTCAGCCTTTGGAAAAAGATGACAGCCACTGCAATGCTTTTGAGCCAGAGATTCGGCCTTTGCTTTCTCAAAAAACGAGAGAGAATACATTTTACCCGCAAACTCTGTGCCACTTTGGCAGGAAAAGAAAACTGCAAATAAAAAAAGAATATATTTTCTTGAATTATTTCTTGGTAGAGTGAAAATTTCGTACAACATCTTCCAGTTTTGCCCTGGTAAAGGGTTTAGCGATAAAGTCAAATACGTAGTCAAATTCAAATGCTCTTTTTTTGTCTGTCTCTTCGAGTGATGAAGTTAGCATAGCTACCTTAGTCAATGAATTCTTTTTTATCGCAGAGAATTTTTCAAGAAACTGAAAGCCGTTCATTCTTGGCATCATAATATCGAGTAAAATCAAGTCAGGCAGTTCTTCAGGCTTTTTTATTTTTTTTGTAATTTCGCCAAGAGCTTTTTCTGGTTCTAAAAAAACTGTAACTTTTTCAAAATAGCCGGAAGCTTTAACTATCTTTTCAGATAAAAAGTTGAAAGTTTCATCGTCATCGATAAGCCAGATTACCATTCCTCAAATCCTTTTTGCATATTCGGAATTTTGATTTCAAATTTAGTTCCATATGGTTTATTTTTAGAGACTACTATTGAGCCATTAATTGCCTTAACAATTTCATTAACAATATATAGACCCAATCCTGACCCTTCAGAGTGTGCAGAGCCACGAAAGAACATGTCAAAGATGAAAGGTAGCCTGCCATCTTCAATGCCTTCGCCATTGTCAGTCACAGTTAAAATCCCGATATCTTCGTTTGAAATAAAAGAAATTTCAACAAATTGTTTTTTTGCATCTGATCGCTGAAAACGAATTGCGTTCGAGATCAGATTTGTGAGCAAAACTGTTATTCTGTACTTATCTGAATAAAACGGAATAACTGTATTAATTTTTGTAATAAATTGAATTATTTTATGACTGTCTTTATGATAATTCACATGGTTCTCAATAGCCTGATGAACAATTGCGTGCAAATTTATTAACTCATAATCAGGCAGCTTATGAATATTTCGTGAATAATTGAGAATATTCTGCACAGTATTATCAATTCGAGAAAGACTTTTTTTCATATGCCGAATTATCAACTGACAGTCATAATTTACTTTTTTGTCACTTAATTTTTCATTTAATAGATCAATCAAACCCGATACAGCCAGAATCGGGGCACGTAAGTCATGTGAAACAGCATAAACAAATCGATCAAGCTCAAAATTAACCTTTACAAGTTTTTCATTCATCGTTTCTTGAATCAACTCAGACAATTTACCTTCACTAATATCTCTCATATGGAAAACAACAGTTTGTTTATTGTATGAATCCTGTACTAATCTTGTTTTAATATCAAACCAGTTGCCAAAATCTTCATTCAGGAACATTACTTTGACCTGTTCTGAAACAGAATAACCCTGCAGCGTCTTGTTGAAATATTCCTGCAAAGTCTGAATGAACAGGTTCACATCAATTCGATTTAATTTTTCGATTGTAAATAATTTACGACCAGATGTAGGAATTCTGTTCAATATTCTTTTGAAGAAGTTTGTGAATACCGAATTACCACGTATAATTGTCCCATCTTCGGTAAGACTCCAGATCATCTCTTCTGTCGAATCAAGTAATATCTTCGCATCCTGAAATATTGTCGAAGTTTCAGGAAAACGCTCAAAATACCGGCTAATATCGATTATTGTACCACTAATTTTTTGAATCTGGCTGCCCTCAGAAACAGGATTGGCTGACACTCTTATCCATTTGTCTATTCCCTGTGTTGTGATAATCTTAAACTCTTCAACAAAAGGAAAACCAAGCTCTAGAACAGATTGCAGACAATTTATGAAGCGGCCACGCGAAGTTTCACCACAGAAAAACATTAGAAAATTTGAGTAATCAAGCTCATGATCTTCGGGCAGTCCCAATAATTTAAATACTGTTGAAGAGAAATTTAATCTTCCAATTCTAAGGTCAATATCCCATTGACCAATTTGCCCGGATTCCAGAGCAACAGATAATTCATCTTCTTTTTTACTGAGCATCATTTTGACTGTCTATACCTTTTTGAGAATTACTTTCCCGCTTTCTCAAATACCATTAGAGCATTCTTACATTTTGAATAGCTTGTGGTCCGTTCAGAGAATAATATATTATCTCACTTCTTTCAAGTATTTAATTATTTCATTTTATGGTAAAAACATACTAACAAAGTTGATTAGTTTTTGAGGCTTTCAAGCGTTTTTTCTGCCAGATCTTTTTGCTCAAATAATTTAGATAAAATATGTTCACTTTTTTATTTACCCTGTTAAAGACATTTTAACTGAGTACTCAATGAAACATGGCTTCTCACTTGCGCTTTTATTATCGCTCTTTTCCCTTTTACAATGTACAGGTCGGGAAATTCCCGATATAAAACAGACCCGGCAGACCTTATTCGAACAGAAAATTCCCTATGAAGGCGGTGAGCGCGCTAAATTGAGGGCACAGCATTACATTATTTCGAATGAAAGAAGAATAGACATGTTTGCTCCCTATTTGAAAAATCTGGGGGGAATTTACATAGGCGTAGGTACTGACCAGAATCTCACATTTGCGGCATGGGCAAAAAGTGAATATGTCTGGCTTATGGACTTTGACGATGTAGTAGTTGCCATAAACCAGATTCATATTCAGTTTCTCAAAGATTGTGCAGATTTTACCTGTTTTAAAGCAAAATGGAGCAATATAAATACTACCGAAAACAAGGCATCGGTTCTGGCAAACTTCACCGACCCGGACCGGCGGGAAGACGCCGAGACAGCAATTGAACTTTCTACAGGAAAGTATTCAGGTGTCATCTATCGTTTCAATGAATTGAATCTCATGACCAGGCGTTTCGGCTTTCACTCTTTTCATGATACCCCGGAAGATTACTCTTACTTAAGGGAGCTTGCGATGCAACGCCGAATTACCGCAATTCGCGGTGACTTGACCAAAATCGGCACTTTACAGTTGCTGGGTAAAAGAGCAGCCTCTATGCAGTTGCCTGTCAAAGTTCTGTATACTTCGAATGCAGAAGAATACTTTCGATATCCGCAGGAATTCAGAACCAATATTCTCTCGCTCCCGGTTGATGAAACCAGCCTGCTGGTACGAACCATTACCTCGGGAACCAAGGGTACATATGGTTTTCCCGATGGCGAACGCTATCCCGATCAGGTTCCCTTTCATTACAACATTCAAAACCTGCAGAACATGCAAGGCTGGATGCGCAGCGACCAGAAACTTTCTATTCACTCTGTGATGAAAAATTTTGAAATTCTGCAAAAAGGTTTTTCCCGGGCAGCAAACCCTGCCCCGGCACAAGCGACGGTAGAAAAATAAATGTTTCACTTAGGTATTACGGATTGCCCGACTTTTTCATGATGACAATCGTTCTCATCGGGTAAACATCTGGCTTTAGAGACAGCTGCCGAACTGCGAATCCCTCTGCTCGTATGGTCAGGGTACATTGCTTGATTCCGGGCATAAACATTGAGAATGTTCCGTCTGCGGCTGTGCCACGCTGTTCACCTTCTTTAAAGACGAACTGGTCAAATTCGATCGATGCCCTAAGCGGATTGCTGAATTCATCCGTCACCTGCAACCGAATCATAGGCACTTCTGCATAAAAATTGAGCAGGTTTTCCCAGATAGGCCGAATTCCCTGCAGAATTGCAGGAACCTGCCTGTAGTCCTGGTACAGATGCGACGATTCGACCAGATACGCGAGAGAACCATAATAATTGTAAAACGTGTCTGTATCTGTACCATCAACTTCATATAGATTTTTCTTGATGAGAAAAGGCTTATCTTCCCGTTCTGATGCTATTCCCAAAAGAAGGCGCTCTGCAAGCTGGCCCGGAATATCCGGCTGGGGATTCACGAGCCCCTCAATCGTATATGGTACAAGCAGTGAATTTGCATAACTGTGATAACTGAAGATAGATGAAAAACGCAATTTATCGACCAGGTTCATAACCGCCTTCGTTTCTGGCTCAGAGGCCGCAGCATAGCCGCGAAAAAAACCGTGACCGGGTACTCCCGATGACGCCTTCTCATTGCCGGTATTCCAGCGGAAAGGGAAATTACGGTTCAGGTCAACCCCTTCTGTGAGATTTCGTCTTGCCCGGCCAGAGACAAATCCGTTCTTTCGGCCACTCGCGGTACTGCGATGCCAGAAGCTGTGTACTCCATCGGGATTGACAATGGGTACTATCCATAATTCCAGTTTTTCGAGCACTGGGTAAGATTCTCTTTCAGTAAGTGCCTTGATGATGATTTCATAGCAGTGCTCAATTGCCATTGCCTCATTGCCATGAATGGCACAGTTGATAAAAACCCTCTCCCGAATTTCTGTAAACAAAGGCGGGAATGAATTCACTTGAGGTTGTTTCTGTATTTCGGGGAGGTAAATCCGCAACGCATAAATCTTTCGTCCCAGCCTTGATTTACCAATCACATACAGGGTGGCAATCTGGGGGAATTCTTTTTGCAGGCAATTCAGGTATAGTTCATTCAATCGGTCATCTTTGTAGCCATTCAGCATTTCGGCAGCCGGCACACAGCCTTTGCGCAAACGGCTTCGATACGTGGGATCGAGTTCGACCCCCCGACTGGGGTAAGCTAGAGAGCGATACTGAATTTTTTTTTCATCCCATTCTTTTTTTATGGCGGCAGGAACCAGTGCCCGTATTTTTTTCCCTTTTGTCTGCAAAATGATTAAACTTTGCCGTTGAGGTTCAGATAAATTTTCTGCCAAATTCTTTGAGAATTCCAGATGAGAAAAGGCCTCAGGGTCATGCAGGGGTGCAAGGGGTATTGCATCTGCTGTGCCCAATAGCAGACAAAAGATGAGAAAACTTCGAAAGAATGCCACTCTTCTGCGCGACCTTATGAGTCGCACTGTCAATCATTATTGCATAGCTCAATTGGTATGAAAATCCATACCCATTTAGCGGCAAGTTTTGAGCTTTTGGAATGTAAATCCATACCCATCGACATTTTATCAAGATTTAGCGAAAAAACTCTTTG
Organism: Leptospiraceae bacterium; assembly: GCA_020440825.1. GTDB lineage: Bacteria > Spirochaetota > Leptospiria > Turneriellales > Turneriellaceae > JAGRNJ01. The sequence continues at coordinate 61,055 of JAGRNJ010000015.1, forward strand.
CTTCGACAAGCTGCTCTGCGCAATAGCATATGATCTATTTTGAAGATATGCAGCCCGGCCAGGAGATTAAACTCGGTAACTATGAAGTTCCGCTGCAGGAGATACTTGATTTCGCTCAAAAATTTGATCCGCAACCATTTCACATTGATGCCAGGGCAGCAGAAAAATCAATGTTTGGAGGGATTATCGCAAGCGGATGGCATACGGCCTCGATAGCCATGCGCCTGTATGTCGACGCAGTTCTCAATCAATCCAGTTCTCTGGGCTCACCGGGGGTAGATGAGTTGCGCTGGAAAAGACCGGTTAGACCGGGGGATGTTCTGACCGGCAGTTTCAAGATTTTAGAGGTTAAACCATTTCGCAAAGGTATCGGTCTGGTAAAAGGTAAAGCCCAGCTGACAAATCAGGAAGATAAAGTGGTGATGACCTTTATTGGCAATGGAATGTTCGGCACCAGACCCGATTCCTGAAATTTTCTTTCGACGAAGGCTGTGCCGACCTGCCGCTCGCGCGTAAAGCCTGGCAATCTGGATTTCAATCTGATCAGCAGTAAAGACGCCAAGAATTTATTTGCAAATTGTTTACAAAATAAGCAACCTACTTAACTGAGTGAACCCTGCTTCTCAAGATCACTTGGCATCTATTTTGCTTTACGATGGCAAGGTGGGGCTTTTCATGCCAATAGGCAAAGAACCCCATATCGTTCAACCAAGGAGAGAAACTATGTTCAAAACACCTAAAGAGGCGATTGATTTCGCCAAAAAAGAAGGCGTATTATTTTACGACTTTAGATTTACAGATATCAAAGGTGCATGGCACCATGTATCGTATCATGTAGATTCTATCAGTGAAGAATCGTTTGAAGGACTCCCATTCGACGGAAGCTCTATTCCATCATGGCAGCCAATCAACAAATCAGATATGCAGTTAATACCAGATATTTCATCTGCATTTCTTGATCCGTTCCCGGCAGACAAAACACTGGTAATTTTCTGCGATGTGTATGATATCTACCAGAACTCACTGTACCATAAATGCCCACGCAGCATTGCTAAAAAGGCCCTGAAATTCATGGAAGAAAGCGGAATTGCAGATACCGCGTACTTTGGCCCTGAAAATGAGTTCTTTATTTTTGACAGTTTGAAAATTCGTGATGAAATCAACTGCCAGTACTATGAACTCGACAGTACCGAAGGTATCTGGAATATGCATGAAGAAATTCCGGGAAAAAATTCAACTAAAATTGATTTCAACTCAGGCCACCGTCCTGGTACAAAAGGCGGATACTTCCCCGTAGCTCCTATTGACTCACAAGTTGATATTCGTGCTGAAATTGTAAAAACCTTGCACCAGATCGGCATGGAAACTTTCGTAGTTCACCATGAAGTTGCCCAGGGTCAAGGCGAAATCGGTGTAAAGTTCGGTACTCTGATTGAAGCTGCCGACAACGTACAAAAATTAAAGTATGTTGTAAAAATGGTAGCCCATAAACATGGCAAAACTGCTACGTTCATGCCAAAGCCATTATTTGGTGATAACGGAAACGGTATGCACTGCCACCAGTCACTTTGGAAAGACGGTAAAAACCTGTTTGCAGGCAATGGCTACGAAGGGCTTTCTGAAATGGCAATGAATTATGTTGGCGGAGTGCTGCAGTATGGCCGTTCAATTGCTGCATTTACCAATGCATCGACAAATTCTTACAAACGTCTGATCCCGGGCTTTGAAGCTCCCTCAATTTTGGCATATTCTGCACAAAACAGATCTGCTTCTTGCCGTATTCCTTTTGTACGCGGTGAAAAAGCAAAACGAGTTGAGTTCCGTTTTCCTGACTCATCTTCAAACCCATATCTGGCTTTTGCGGCTATGCTTATGGCAGGTATTGAAGGTGTGCAGAAGAAAATTGATCCGGGCCCACCAAGAAATGAAGACCTGTTTGAGCTTACTCTCGATGAAATTCGTGAGAAAGGAATCAACCAGATGCCTCACACTCTACGGGTTGCCGTTGAAGAAATGCTCGCGAAGCGGGATTTTCTCAAAAAAGGTGATGTCTTTACCGAAGATTTCATTCAAACCTATAAAGCCTATAAGTTCGAAACTGAAATCTGGCCATGGGAAGGACGTCCGCATCCTTTCGAGTTCATTTCTACTTACAGCTGCTAAACGCGGCGTAGAATTGAATCCTACCGGCCCGTTCACTCGGGCCTGCTAGACCGCTTGCGGGGGCCTTTGGTCTCACTAAAGCGAGTTTACAAGCCCGCTACCGCGGCCCAATTGGCTCGCTGAAGCGAGCTTACTAGCCCGCCGCCGCGGGCTTTTTTTATCTTCTCATGCATTTGTATTCCAGAACTCGAAATTTCTGTTGATTACTAAAACCGGGGTAAATCTCTCAAGTCTTTGGTATTCCCGGTTGCGGCGAACGAAAGGTTCATGCGAGGCGTCAGATACATATGGTTGGTTATTTTATTTTTGCACTGGTTATTATAATTCCGTTTCTTGCCTTGTTATCTTACTTTCTCAAGAAGAAAGGATACAGCAAAAATTCTCTGTTTTTCGCGGGGATTGCCTATATTGCATCGGGCTTACCACTGCTGTTTTCCTGGTTTTTGATATTCGGTCTTATCTTAATCGCATTTGGCGGTTTATTGATATTTCTCTCCCGTTACAGACTCGCACTTGCATGGCAGATTTTTATCATACTTACTTTACCAATCGCATCGCTTGCACTCTGGTTTCATTCTGAATCTTCGCGCAATATTTTTCTGATACCTGAAAACTACCGGGGTAGAGTTCTGATTGTGCATGGCTGCAAGGACGGCAGCCCGCGTGAGTTTGAAGGGCGCTATCGTATTTATAGAATTCCGGCAAATGGTATCCTGAAAAGCAAGTTTGATTTTGCCGGTTCTTCTTTTGATCATCTTCACTCACGTTTTTTCTATGTCAAACAAGACACTGGTGAACGATTACCAATTTTAGAGCAGTCAGATGATGGGAAAACTGACGATCTGCAAATACAAGGGCTGTGGAGTCTTCAGCTACAGAGCAACGGCGAAACCCCTATTGACTTTATAGTCGATAAAAAGGGGCAAGACCTGCAGGACTACCAGAAAGAACGCTTTGATGAATTTCAGAAAGCGATGGATGACTGCAGCACTCAGTAGAAAATTATGGTGAATAATCCCTTTGGGTATTCATTCATTAAGCATATTTAAGAATTTCTTACTCAAAACATATTTACCATAAGCTTCTATTTTTGTCTGCGGGCATATATTTGTGCATTTTGAACTCGAAAGGTATGATTTTCCATACCAGATTGAAGTTATTATGATAGTGTCCTCTTAACTGTGTCCGACAAATAATTGCCGGTATAAGGTGCCCTCCTCAGATGTATGTGCGAACAAC
>JAGRNJ010000160.1 GCA_020440825.1 Leptospiraceae bacterium
AGATAATTCTGGGAATCCCAGTCTGCCCCTTTCACCAGGGCATTCAGCTTTTCAATACGCTGAGACTTATTCAAGTCTTGAAACTCGTCACGAAAGTTTTTCATCTGGCGACTCAAAGAACTTTTGCTCATGGTTTCAATCTTTGCATCCATTGATTTTATCCTGGGGTCAGGCAGCGTATCGAAGGTATCATCACCGCCAAATGATCTGCCTCTACCCGAACCCGACAACGGGGTCTGTTCAAATTCCCGATCTGCCTCTTCTCCGAAACTGCCCTCAGCATAACAGCGGCAGTTATAGTCTTCACCGGGATGCAGAAACTCACCTTTGGTGCCAGAGCGTGGCGGGTTCGTCCATTTGAAATATTTACCTTCGAGAGCAGCATGCCTGTCACGCACACGGCCATCCATCAGCGTACGCCAGATGTAGCCGGGAAAGCCAGCCTCAGACTGGCGAATCTTAGTGACCTGACTGTAAAACTTTGATGCCTGGTCTCGCCCGCGAAATTGTGCCTGACCTACACCAACATTCATCACATGGTTCATCTCTTCAGCAATCTGGGAATTGCTCTTCCCAGAAGCCAAACCGCGTGCAACAATTTGTGCGACTGTGTCCTGGTGTTTCTTTTGCAAACCGGTAATTAATTGTACCCCGGTTTTGGCAATACCCTCGAGCAGGCGTTCAGAAATTCCGTCTTTTGCTCCTGGTCGCACTGCAGCCACCGATGGTGGTGAACCTGCGGCAAGTGAAGATACAGCAGCCTCAATATTTCTTTTTACCTGGGAAGATGAGAAAGCAGAAAGTAATTTTTTATTCATCAAGAGTTCTGCCAGAAGTTTCTCTTGAGAAACGCCACCGGTACGATTTTGCAGATCATTGAGCCAACTGAAAATATCTGCATCTCTGATTACACGATTGTGTGAATCGACCCGGGTTCCCTGCTGCAAAAACTTGAGTACCTGACGGTTAAAAGATGCGGCTGATTGCAGAAAAGCCTTTTTGTATAGATCTTCTTCTTGTTTTTCAAGATGAAGTGGGTACATGGTTTAGACCCTGCCTTTAGAATGCCCTGAAACCGTTTCAAATCGTTTCAAATTGGCATTATGTCTCATTTCTCGACTCATACATCGTTCTCGCCAAAGAGGCCCGCAAATCGCCTAAAAATGGCCTCTGGCAAAATCGGGAGAATTTTTAGTTTTGTC
>JAGRNJ010000161.1 GCA_020440825.1 Leptospiraceae bacterium
GGACCAGACATTGTTTTTCTAAGTTTTTCTGCTTCTTCTTTCTCTCTTGCTCTGCGATCTGATTCTGCTCTGGCTTTGTCTCTTGCCATTTCAGAGGGTAGCTTTCGCTCAGGGCCAACGGCTACTTTTCTTCCGCCAGTACTGCCCGAGCTGCGTGCTTCTCTTTCTGCTTTTTCCCGCAGTTCCCGTTCACTGAGAACCTGGCCACCACCCGATTTAAATTTTTCAAGCATCGCTTTTCTCTCTGAATCAGAGAGATCTTGCGCTCCAATCGCATTACGGGTATCGTCGAACTCAAACTTGGAGTCTGCCATGACATAAAATTCAGAAGTTTTCCCCATTGGCAAGCGTTTCTTAGGTATCGTTTGACTGTATGCTTCATTATTAGAGTCAGACATTGAAAATGTCTGATCAAATTCTGATAGGCTGGCAATGTGGAATTCCCGATGCAGGAATTGTCTGGCCGGCCGGGTACAAAGTTATCGAGATTGGTAATAGCATAGGGGAACTTGTGCAAAATGCCAATTGGAAAAAACTGAATTTTCTCATCATTCGTGCTTCGTTTGAAGGCTATCCTGAGCAAGACTGGGCAGAGATGAAAGCACTCAAAGGAATCGGTTTGATCAGCACAGGTCAGGATAATTTACCAGTGCATATTTTTCGAGAACTTCAGTTTGCTTTTATCTCAGCCGAAGGTTGCAATGCAAATGCAGTGGCAGATTATGTTGCCCTGGCTTTCTGTGAGTATGTCCAGAACCACGGGGGCATTTTGCAGGCAGGTTTCGGACTGGTTGGTTGCGGGAATACAGGAGGTCGCATCTATCGCAGGTTTAAAGCAGCGGGACTTGAAAAAATCTGCTTTTATGATCCTTATGTAGAAGGCAGTTCAAGTCTAGGCGAAGTACTCTCGATGCCTGTGGTGAGTTTTCACGTGCCTCTCACCTACAGCGGAGGGCATGCAACTGTCGGCATGCTCAATGCCAATTATTTTAAGGACTCTAGTCCGATGCTGATACAGACCTCAAGAGGAAAACTCTGGGACCCTGAATACTATTCTGATTC
>JAGRNJ010000162.1 GCA_020440825.1 Leptospiraceae bacterium
CGATCTATTCCCCACGCATGTGGGGATGAACCGATTAACGTCGAGACGTTCGAGCTTGCTGTCACCTATTCCCCACGCATGTGGGGATGAACCGTTCGCCGATCTCAAGTTCGCCCCTTCCAAGTTCTATTCCCCACGCATGTGGGGATGAACCGATCATCGTCGAGCTGTGGTTTTGCAGACCGTTCTATTCCCCACGCATGTGGGGATGAACCGTAGATAATAACAAATATTATTATGGTGCTATACTATTCCCCACGCATGTGGGGATGAACCGCGTGCGCCGGCTCGCGTTCTCAGGTACCCAGCCTATTCCCCACGCATGTGGGGATGAACCGAGATCGAAGCGGCCTTGACCGCCGCCGGTCTTCTATTCCCCACGCATGTGGGGATGAACCGGCGTAAGAGTTCGCCAGACTCGGACACGACAACTATTCCCCACGCATGTGGGGATGAACCGCAGACCGAAGTCCGCATAAGGCGAGTATCGCCCTATTCCCCACGCATGTGGGGATGAACCGGAAGCCGGGGAGAGACTAGCGAAAGAGTATTGCTATTCCCCACGCATGTGGGGATGAACCGGCTACTCCCCCCCATTTTAATGAAGTCACATCCTATTCCCCACGCATGTGGGGATGAACCGCATCGGGCACCGGGTTCAATACCTCGGTTTCGCTATTCCCCACGCATGTGGGGATGAACCGGTCTGTCAGCGTATGGTTATTGGGCAGTGTCGCTATTCCCCACGCATGTGGGGATGAACCGTTTCTTGAATACATACGACGAAACCCAGAGAGCTATTCCCCACGCATGTGGGGATGAACCGGAAATGTGATGGTGTCTCTACCATCTTCCTTTCTATTCCCCACGCATGTGGGGATGAACCGCAGCGATCAAGCTCGCGGCCCGTCGCTTGAAACTATTCCCCACGCATGTGGGGATGAACCGTGAGGTTAGTTAGAAGAACAGTCTTTACGATCCTAT
>JAGRNJ010000163.1 GCA_020440825.1 Leptospiraceae bacterium
GGTTAGACCGAGCGAGTGGGGATACCCAGGGGCCCCGCGAGCGAGCGTTTAACCTTTGTTAGGTGATGTAGGGGCGGGGGCGGCAAGAGAGACTGGGACCCCTATGCAATAATCAATCGAAGACGATACTCTAAAAAGAAGGACTCTGATGAATCGACGACCCACCGTCAGTAATCTAGTACCTCACTACTCTACCGCAAATGCAAAACACAAAGGCCCCTACTGCCTTAAAACGACTTATAGCCGCCTCTGCCCCTATTTCACCTAACGTGGAATTTACACGACGAAATGGCTGGAGGCGTCTTCGCCGCAAGCCATTTTGTGGGTGGAGCGGCTCGCGCACGGCAGGCAAAATGCACATCATTCTTGCCCTGCCGGGCGCGATCTTCGCCGCGCAACCCCGAGCACGCGAGGAGCTACGGCACCGCAGCGAGCGCAGCGTGTAAATTTTGTTAGGCGACGTGCCTCGCGCATTACCGACGAACTGCCGAGCCAAGGATGGCGAAGGCAGGTTTACAATCTCCAGATTTGAGTAATTTATTCGTAGGTACTCTCAGTGCACATGCCGGACGCCCCGTTTTACAAGGGCATAGTTGACAGGCAGCGCTGCGATGAATCCGATGGTCAGTGCAGCTAAGAGTCCCGCCCAGAAAAATCCATCGGTTAGTTTTGCATCCATGAGCCCGGGTATGTTCCACTCCGCGATAGCCTCTGCGGATTACATGACTGCGATGCTGAGGCCTTCGGCGA
>JAGRNJ010000164.1 GCA_020440825.1 Leptospiraceae bacterium
GTGATTGCCTGTTTCGGCTCTGATAAAGAGATTCCCGGAGAAATCGACTCAGAACTTGGCGAGGGACAGGTAACCGGCAGAGTCATTACCAGTGAAAATCTGCCTGTATCGGGTGCTGTGGTAACATTTTCAGTACGTGGGACCACCTACTCAGCAACCACCCCAACCAATGGACGGTTCTCGATAACCCTCGATAAAGCTGCCCGCAACGACGGCTTTAATGTGCAAATTACTAAAACCAATTTTGAAAATGCCAACCGGGCTGCCGTCATTAAAATGCATGATCTGAAACTCGATCTGGGAGACATTCCAATTTATATTGTTGGCCACAGCCAGAGTGTTGAACGCACGATCTCAGGCAGGGTATTAAACGGTTTTTCTTATGAGGGGCTCAGTGATTCAATTGTGGCAATTCAGGACTCTCTGGGCAGAACCGTAAGCGCAACTACAGATTCCAAAGGCCAGTTTGTGGTCACCAGTAGATATTTTGCACTGGGCAGCTCTTATCAACTGAGCGTCTATCGTTCTGATTACGCTACCCGCAATGATCTTACTGCACAAATCACTGCCATCGAAAATGAAGCAGACAACACACCGATGCGGCTGTACCCGTTGTTCGGTGGTATCAAGGGGGTTGTGT
>JAGRNJ010000165.1 GCA_020440825.1 Leptospiraceae bacterium
GAGGGATTGTTGTCCAGAGCGGCGGAATTCCTTCACGCTTCGGATCTGGTATGGATCGTGGGGAGCTCCGGAATGGTATCGGTGCCAGTTTTTCTGGCCGATATCGCTGCCCGGAGCGGAGCAACGCTGGTGGATGTTAACCCGGAAGAGGCAGCTTTCTCGCACCTTTGCGACATAACGGTGCGAGGAACAGCGGGAAAGGATCTGCCCCGGATCTGGAATACGGTTCGCCCCTCAACTGGCGTTTGAGATTGACACCCATCGCCTGGAACGGAGCTTTGCTTTTGTCCTCTCGGGGGGCTTAGCTCAGTTGGTTAGAGCGCTTGCTTGACATGCAAGAGGTCACTGGTTCAACTCCAGTAGCTCCCACAAAATCTAATTTACCTTCCTCTGCATTTTCGGATCATGGGCGCATGACCCAGCGTAGTCGCGTTATTGATTATTCCGGCGCTCTGTTTGCTCTCATCGGAGCCGTAATCAGCGCCATCCTCGTGGCCAAGCATTCCTTTCCAGACCTCATCGAGTCCTCGGTAGGTTGCGACATCGGCGGAATTGACCGATGCAAGGCCCTGGGAGAAACCGAATATGCATATGTCTTCGGGATTCCCATCGCTGCCTTTGGCTTTTTCTATTAT
>JAGRNJ010000166.1 GCA_020440825.1 Leptospiraceae bacterium
TCATCTTTTTCAGGACCGCGCAGGTATTCGTCTAGCGTCTGCAAACGGTACTCTGCCTTTTCTTCATACGGAGTTTTACTTTCGAGCAGTGCCAGAAATGCGAACCGGCGTGCCCTGCGGGCGCGTTTGATCCCGTCTATATAGAGTCGTATTTTATTGGAAAATAAAAACCTGTTATAGTTGTAGCCTTTTACCATGAATTGGCGGGAAACTTCGAGATCGCGGTAGCCAAGTCGAAGAAAATTTTCGGCCTGTTTATCTTTTGCCTGAATAATTTCGGGGGCAGATATATCGAGAAGTTGTCTTGCATCTTCAAGGTATCGATTCTGCAGTAAATCGAGGTATAAATCGCGTAATAATTCTTGGCTGCGGCGAATCTCTTGGAAAGCCTTTGTGTAATCGCTCTGCAGATACCAGAGATTTGCATTAAAATTGTACTGATTTGCCGATTTCAGCATTTCAATATTTTTTTCCGTGCCGTAATTTGAAACGGGTACATTGATGAATTCAATAAAGTAGCGGTTTTCTTTTAAGATACGCTCAGTAAATGACTGGTCAGGGGAAACTGCAAAGAGTGTTCCTGCGCTCAACAATAGAATGAGTATGGTTTTTTGCAGCAT
>JAGRNJ010000167.1 GCA_020440825.1 Leptospiraceae bacterium
TTTGAAATGCAGTGCAGAAAAATTAAAAAATCGTGGGTGGATGGATTTCGTCGATGAAAATGTTGATTTCGCCGGACTGGTCGAACGCAGATCTGAAACTGAAATGCGCCAGTTTAAAGATGCCAATGGGCACCGGCTCTGGATTCTGATTCGCCTGGGAGTAATTGCCGATTCGAAACGCGGCAAAATATTTTACCAGGTGATCTTCCAGGACATCACCGAAATTCATAAGAGAGAGATAGAAGCTTTGCAGTTTCAGTCAAGTTTTGATAATGAATTGCAGCTTGCACGTCGCATTCAGCGGCACATCAATAACTATATTCTTGACTTTATTGATACCCGCAAGTTCCGGTTTGAGTTTCAAAACTCGTTTATTCCCAGCCATCACCTTTCGGGTGACATGATCAATGTATATACTATCAACCGCCGTTATTCAGCAGTGTTCATCGGTGACGGACGCGGTCATGGTTTACCTGCTGCTCTTTATTCAGGACTCATATACTCTTACCTGAATATTCTGGCCATGCAGGTCAACTCGGGCGAAAACTCTCTCGCCGAACTCATTCGCAGTATTAACCGTATCGCATATTCAG
>JAGRNJ010000168.1 GCA_020440825.1 Leptospiraceae bacterium
GGTGGAAAACCCCCAATACGGGGAGTTCCATCTCCGCTCCAGCAACCAAAGGAATTTGCCCATGGGAACCTTTTTGAGGTTTAGGGGGTAAAAAAAGTAAAGGGGAGGCGCCAAACCCTTTTAACTAATCGTCAAATTAACCCTATCTTTGCGCCCTTTATTTAACTGGAAGGTAAATTGCCCCCTATGGACGTTAATAAAATCAGGAACATTGCCATAATTGCCCACGTTGACCACGGGAAGACCACCATGGTGGACAAGTTGCTCCATGCCGGCCATCTTTTCAAAGACCACGAAAACCCCGGTGAACTGATCATGGACAGCAATGACCTGGAGCGTGAGCGCGGGATTACCATTTTGGCCAAAAACGTTTCGGTACGCTACAAAGACTATAAAATCAATGTGATAGACACCCCCGGCCACAGCGATTTTGGCGGGGAGGTGGAAAGGGTGCTGAATATGGCCGATGGCTGCCTGCTTTTGGTCGATGCCTTTGAAGGCCCTATGCCACAAACGCGTTTTGTCCTGCAAAAGGCACTGGAATTGGGGTTGAAGCCCATAGTGGTGATCAATAAGGTG
>JAGRNJ010000169.1 GCA_020440825.1 Leptospiraceae bacterium
CCTTTTGTAGCACAAAACGTGTGCCCGGCAGTGTTCCTTCAGCTGCGTCAACAAGCAGCAAAAAGCCTTCAACCATCTGTAGCGTACGCTCAACTTCACCACCAAAGTCCATGTGACCTGGAGTGTCGACAATGTTAATTGTTGCTTCAGGAAGTTTGATAGCGGTGTTTTTAGCCAAAATGGTAATACCGCGCTCTTTTTCAATGTCCCCAGAGTCCATAACACGGTCTTGCTCGGTACTGACATCAAGGGTGCCAGACTGTTTAAGCATCTGGTCAACAAGTGTTGTTTTACCATGGTCAACGTGGGCAATGATAGCGATGTTTCGTACATCAAGTCTTTGTTTAAAGCTCATAGAAAGAACCCCAATTAATAGTTAGGAGAATGAATTAGTTTTCAAAAAACAAAAAGAACAGTTTTAGTCTATCATGTCTGGATAAATGTTTCAATGTGGCAATCGATAGTTCGTGCGTGTTGATGACTCATATTTTGTGCATTTTTTCCAGACATTGATTTTTGTGGGAACATTTTTCTAAATTTAAAGCACAGAGTGTGTACCTTTAA
>JAGRNJ010000016.1:0-20478 GCA_020440825.1 Leptospiraceae bacterium
CATTTGATTACCATAGCCTCTGAAATGCGCAGTGCTATGGAAGACTACCTTAAAGTACACAAAGGTTCATTGGGTTACGACACCCGCATAAATCTGGCTCTTGCTTCAGAGTTCAAGACCCGAGATTACCTGCAGGCACAACAGATTCGCAGTGCAGCAATCGAAGACCTGGTTTCGGTTTTCCAGAAATGTGATGTAGTGATTACCCCATCTACTGCAGTAACTGCACCTGAAATCAAGAGCGATGCACTAAAATCGGGAGAATCGAATCTGAGTGTCTTGACAGAAATTATGCGTTTCGCTCCTCTCGGCAATCTATCAGGTGTACCGGCTATATCGTTTCCTGTCGGTTATGACAGCCAGGAAAAACCAATTGGGATGCAGGCTATGTCAGCATGGTGGAATGAAAGTCAATTGTTCAACATTTCGAAGGTTAGCGAAGATTTTTTTACCCCACAACGCCCGAAACTCTACAGCTCGTTATTGAGTTAAGTTTATTCGCGTTCCACTCTCTTTAATTTACCGACGAACCGTCTCGGCAGCGCAGAATTAACAACCAAGAAATTGATGCGGCGCGCATCATTGTATCAAACGGCCAGTAAAATAAAATTATTGCCCAACGGAGTATGCATAAACAGCTCTTTCGCTGTTCACAATAACTCTGTTTTGCGAAACTTGGATGTTTTGCAGATCCCGAAATTTTTTGAACCAGTAAATTCCTGAGTCTGAAGCCACCGCCAGTAAATCAGGAGCAAAAATCAGAAAATGATCGTTTATGACAGACAATCGAAGGGATTCTATCGAAGCCTCTGTAAACATTGAGAGGCTGAACTGTCGAAGTTCTGTGCCATTGTCAATCTTGATAGCAACCCCATCTTGAGTCGGTACCAGAAACGCAACCTGGCCATTGCTCTGCGCGACCGGTAAGCTATACGGGTAAAATTCTGGTAAATTTGTTTGACGTTGAAAAACTGCAACCGTCTCAAAGTTTGATAAAGTTGGTTTTTCTTTAACAGATTCATTGTCGAGTGCACTCTTGAAATCTTCCGGTAAAACTGGTTCAGTGAGATATACAATATCTCGAATTACTAAATTGTTCTCGATTGTCGATTTCTCTTCCATTTGTCCGGCAATGGTTCCATTTTGAAGATCTACATCCGTACCTTTCAATAGACCCGGCAACTTGACCTTGACTGAAAATTTATTTTTTAAGTCAAACAGCTGCACAACCCCGTTGATAAAAACTACAGCAGCATGCCAGCCGCGCTCAGGGGCATCTTGTAAAAAATATTGGGTAAAGATAAGCCCTTCAGCAGTGAACAGTGAATCAAGATTGGGGGTAAGAAAATCAACTCGAGAGTGATCTCCGGCTGCGGCCATAACAAATTTTCCGTCGGGGAAAGCCTGCAAGTAACGGCTTTCTGCACGATCCCAGATAAATCTTCCACGGGAATCAAAATATAGAATACTGGAACCCAATTGCGGAAACCAGATAAAGTACTCCCCGTTCTCAGGGTAAGTCAAATAACCTGCTGCAGTAGAGGAAATCTTGACTTCTTCACCGGTATCCCTCTTAAGTTTTTCAGGAGGTAAAACCAGAGTTCTGACTGCATTTCCCGATTTGTCTATCAATGTCAGAGTGTGCCGATTCAGATCATTATTCTGTCGATGCCAGACAAATTCTACTTTTTGATCTTTATCTTCAATACTCTCTTGAGCATTAAAAGCGTACACTTCATGCAAGGGGAACGATGCAACAGTAGATGAGAGAGGTATATGCCAGAAAACCAGCACCAACAGCACCACTGCAAAAATGTAAAACAATTGTCTCATCAAGTGAGCAGAAGTTCTTTTTTGCGTTTGCCGCCAGATTCTTTTTCTGAATTCTTTTTCATATTTTCAACAAACCGGGTAGCAAATTCGCCTTTCACGCGCAAGTCATCCCCATAATTCTTGTTTGAGTCTGGGTCTTGTTTACGGCGTTGAATTACTTCAATAAAACTGCCATATTTATCTCTGAACTCTTCATAGGAATAGATAAAATATTCATAGCCTTGCTCGGTTAAGAATAACTGTCTATTATGCGAAAACCGTTCTTCACTTGACTCATTTGATATCAGCGAATAGAAAATAGCCGCATTTGACTCACCTTCTTTCGGTCTTAAAACCCGTCCCAACCTCTGGGCTTCTTCCTGGCGACTGCCAAAGGTACCCGAAATCTGGATCGCTATATTTGCATCTGGCAGGTCGATCGAAAAGTTTGCGACCTTACTTACTACGAGAGCCGGTATTTTTTTAGTACGAAATGCTTCATACAATTCTGACCTTTCTGAGAGAGGCGTCTTACCCGTAATCAACGGAATATTGTAGCGCAATGAAACTTTTCTCAACTGGTTGAGATACTGACCAATGACGAGAACCTGATCATCCTGGTGTTGGTTCAACAGCACGCCTATGGCACGCAGCTTTTCAGGATTCTCAGAACTCAGCCTGAATTTTTCCCGATCATCTGCAACAGAATAAAGACCGCGCATAAGACCGCGCATTGGCACCCGTATCTCTACACACTGTGCTTCGGCAATCCATGATTTTTTTTCAAGTTCTTTCCAGGGTACATCGTACTTTTTAGGACCTATCAAGGAAAAGACATCTTCTTCGAGACCATCTTCCCTTACCAGGGTTGCTGTTAAGCCAAGCCGTCGTTTTGCCTGTAACTCGCTGGTCATTCTAAATACTGGAGCCGGCAACAGGTGCACCTCATCATAAATGATAAAACCCCAGTTGTTCGATGAAAAAAGATGAAAATGGGTAAATTCCCCGCCTTTTTTACGGCGGTGCGTCAGAATATTATAAGTTGCAATCGTGATTGGTTTGATTTCTTTCTTGTCGCCTGAATATTCACCAATATCACTTTCGGGAACTTCAGTTTTATCAAGAATTTCATTTTTCCACTGGCGAATCGAAAGTGTATTTGTCACCAGAATCAGAGTCTGTGCCCCAACAGCGTGCATCGCCCCGATACCAACAATGGTCTTCCCTGCACCACAGGGTAGAACTACGACCCCGGAACCACCGTCAACCGACCCTCCCTGATAAAAAATATCAATGGCCGAGCGCTGGTAATCTCGAATTTCAAACTCGCGGCCTTTTTCTGTTTTTTCTTTCAGGGTGAAAGAGTATTCATTGCCTGCATCATAACCGGCCAGATCTTCCACCGGATAGCCGATCTTGATAAGAGCCTGTTTTACATGTCCCCTGTATTCATTGCGAACATAGACACACATGTCGTCTTTTTGCCGCTCAATGTAGGGCTGAATTTTTTTATTGCGTACAATTTCTTTGATATAATTTGCATCTTTCGAGATTAAAATAAGGTCACCATTTGTGTCACGCTCAAGCTTGAGCTTGCCATAGCGGGACATTTGTTTTGTGACTTCAGCATTGACTACCTGGGGCACCGGGTATTTTGAGTATTTATAGAGAGAGTCAATGATCTGCTCGGTTTTCATTTTTGAAGCAGCAGCGTTCCATAAAGAAAGCGGAGTGATTCTGTACGTATGCAGATACTCAGGCGATTTTTCCAGTTCAGCAAATTGTGAGATAAGTGTGCGTGCCTCTTCAAAGAACGGATGATCTACTTCGAGAAGCAAAGTTTTGTCTGACTGAACTATTAATGGCTTGTTATCTTCTTCGTGCATTTGTTCTCCCTGAAAATTTACTCAAATTGGGAGGTTCAGCGAACAGGAACGGTGCGTAAAGCCAATTTAAGGTCATTGGTTGAACACATGAACATCCATCCGCCTTGTAATTCTGCCCGCATAGTCTTTCAGTTCAACACAGTAGCTGCCCTCTCCCAATTGCGGAAAATATGCTACATTATTTTTCATAGAAAAAGAATGTAGTAATCTGCCCTCTTTCTTCAAGTTAACAAATTTGGGCAGCACTGTAAAATTTTCAAGATGTATTGTCAGCATTGCGGTATCTTCGCTGTCTTGTACGACCTGGTATTGAATTTGACCTGAATCTGAACCTGAAAGCATGAACTGCAACGCACCAGAATCATTATTCTGCTGCAAAGTAGAAGTTGAACGGGTTGCAATTGCCTGCCCCGTGTCGGGCATTACAAACAGGCCTTCCATAGCCCCCGAAAGCAGACGAATACCGTCTTTAAGCAGAATGACCAGACCGCTGGTTTCTGCAACCTCGGAACTTTTTACGGCGAGTCGATTTTGAATTATTTTTTTCAAGTATAAAGGAGTAGGCTTTATTGTCGATGGACTGTCATACGCCATCAACAGCTGTTGAAACTCTTTATAGGCAGTTTCGTCAGAGCTAACGCGCAGATAATTCTTGTCTTGAGCAAGAAACGTTTCTAATTTTCCCTTTTGTCTGGCTGTGAGATAGCGATCTACCGTAGACAATAATACGCCAGATTCAATCTGTGATTTGTCATTCAGTAAGGCATTTTCCTGCACCCGAGTAGCGAGCCAGGATTCTGTTGCAACCAGTTTCTCCATACAGTCAAGACAATCGGCAGCATGTTTCAGCGCTTCTGGTCTGGATCGATCGGACAGATATTTCTTTAAAACAGTGTAACTGCAGTTTACCTGTTTTTCTTCAGTAAAACTTTTACTTTGATTTTTACGTTTCATTGCATCCTCTTGGTTTTCACCATTTCTGACCTATTAGACGAAAAGATGTGAATTCTACGACATTTTTTTACGCTAAAGTTCGGGTAATTTTTTCAATAATTCTGACCAATTGTACCGAAATTACACCCTGGCTGCTTTGTAAAAGGCTGCTCAGTTCCTTATACGGAATACGGATACTCAACAGACTGCGCTGTTGTTTCTCGAGCAGAGACGACTGTCTTTTCTTTTTCTTGGCAAAACTGCGGATTGTATCAATAATATGTATCGGCAATCCCGTTGCTGTGTATTCTTCATGCCACTTTTCTTTTTCATTGGGTAAATCGGGGTGCTCTCTGAAAAACACATTGAGACGGTTTTCGAGAGCCAGTATACTTTGAAAATTTGCAGTAAGCTTTTCTTCGAGATCCCTTACCTTGACTGCCCTCTCATGTCCCATATCGCGCAGCTCGGCAAGCTTTGTCTCTGCCTCACTGCGGCTGAGTTTGCTTGTTTCGCAAAGAAATTCAAACTCTTCATTAGAAAATTCAAGAAAGTGGATGTAGGCCAGCTTGATCAATACACGCTGGGATATTTTGAGAGAAGATAGTTCATTTTCAAACTTCTCAAATATTTCATTGCGAATTTTTCCCGAATCATCAAGATCAATTTCATCGGGCTGAACCCCACCGGCAACCTGCATATCTGTCCAGGCCAGAGACGACATCTGCAGATTATTTCTTTTTGTTCTCAGAAAGTCTATCACCAGATTTCGCAAGACAGAAAAAAACCATGTGGTAAACCTTGATTTTCCCTGAAAACTGTTCAGTCGACGGCCATCTTTGAGATGCTCAAAGGCATAGAGGTAAAAATCACCTGAATCATCTTCAGAGAGTCTGAAAACCCGCATTGGAAAGTTATAAATATCATCAGAAAAAAGTTCAAAAAAATCTGCCAATGCAGTAGCATCTTTTTTGCCCACACGTTTTAGAATTGCAAGAGCAGCTTTTTCTTTTTCTTCGTTAAACGATGATTCTATCGTTTCTGACATCGAATCACCGTTGTACGAGGTTTCTCTCTGACGTCAAGCTTTCAGGTGCTTTGCCAGATTCTGTAGTCCCTGTTCGAGCCACGGACCAAAGATCGGTTCCATCATCAGACCCAGATAGCGCAGATGCAAATTGGGAAACCGGGCATGGGTTGAGACCTGCCAGGTAACTTTCACTGAATCCCTGTGAGTTCCTGGTTCAAGAGTCCAGGTAAAAATACTCTTGCCATGATCGGCAAATTCAACTTCTGACTGCACGAGCTGGTTTTTCTTCCAGTCAACAATTTGCATTTTACCCTTTCCCGAGCCTTTTCCCGACCAGGAATACGAGGCCCCGATTCCGGTGACTTCTGCACCATAGGTGATTTGAATGCCGGGGTCATTGGTCGTCCAGGGTGACCAACGGTTCCAATTCTGCAGATTCGATATCTGCTCAAAAACACGTTCAGCCGGAACCTGCAATTCTATATAGCGCCCTACTTTCATTTCTGCAGGTAAAAATGCTGCTCCAAAATACACACTCGCCGTCAGAATAAAAACTGCGATTAAAACCTGTTTGAACAGTTTCAATTATTTACTCTCCCTGATTTTTTTTGCCTGTTCATACCAGTCTTTTGAGAGAGAACTTCGCCACTGTGTGTCATTCTTTAAGTGTTCAGAATGAAGAGAATATGTGCTCTCTTTTTGCAGCGAAACTTTCTTTTCAGAGACAGACTCTCCGTCAAATTCCAAAGCTGTACCTGCGTTGATTTCCATATCAGATATGAAATCCTGCAGAAATTCTTCACTGTCACGGGAGAAACCTGCCTCTTGAATAAAATCAGATACGATCACTTTGCCTTCATAAAGCACAAGTCGGGTAGACTTTTTTTTGACCTGCAGGGTAAAGCCGGTTCCGCGAACTCCCGCTGTGTAAACCGGAGTACGAACCTCCCATTTGGTTTTTTCCCCTCTCACCAGAGATTTGAAGATAAGACTGCTTGTTCCAGTTTTGACATAATGTTTGCTTTCTTCACCTAACTGAAAAATTGACCCGCTATCGATCATCACCGAGGTGCCATCGGTGAGAGCAAGTGCAGCCCTCCCCTTATCAGAGGTTTTGACAAATTCGCCCTGTTTCACGAGCATGCCACTTTTAGCCTGAATTTTTTCTGTGGAGTTCTCAATTACTACCTCGCCAATCACCAGTGTGAGTTTCCCGTCGGCTGCATATAAGTTGAGGCTTGCCGATGCAAGAAAAAATACAATAAAGCGGGACAAGAATCGGAGTTTTTTCTGTAGTGACCTGAAATCTGTTTTTTCTATATGCTTCATTGTTGTTCTCCTGCATTTTTTAGACGTATTGAACAGAAATTCATTAAAGTTTTTTTCGATACAAAACATGACGGCTTAATTTTGAGGCTGGTTCGACGAGCGGATGGTCGAATTCTTGCTCATATTTCATCTCTAACTTTTGCATCACTCGAATTGATTTTTGGTTCACAGCAGCAGTGAACGATACTACCTCATTCAAATCTGTTCGAGTTTTTTCCCTGAGCAAAACCGCCTTAGCCGCTTCAACTGCATATCCTCTTCCCCAGAATTCTGGGAGCAATCGCCATGCGATTTCAACAGCGGGTGTAAAACTTGCAGAAAAATCCGCTATTTTTAAGCCAGCAAATCCGCAAAATTTTTTACTGTGTTTTTCTTCAATCAACCAAAGACCAAACTTATTTTTTTGAAAATCAGCAATAATTTTCTCAAGCATTTTGATACTCTGCGCGCGCGACAAAATCCCGGGAAAATATTCCATTACCTTCGGGTCTGAATTCAGTTTGTCGAGGTGGTCAATATCTGCCGACTGCCACATTAGAAGATGCAGACGTTCGGTATTCATGTAGTTCAAATGATTGATCTGACTCAGTAATGATAGCGCACAGAAACAGCAGAGAAAAATGTAGTCAGGTTAAACGCATCTGCATTCATCGCCAGATCAATCTGCACCTTTGATACGGGAACCCAGCCAAGACCCATAGCTACCTGCAGTTCATCGTCAAGAAAAAACTGATTTGAGAAATTACGGGTCGTATCGGTATTGGCGACGATTGTTTTCTGCTCTCCTGATTTGAAAGACATGATATTTTTTCGTACTCCGATTCTTGTTTTGATAGTTTCAAAAGTCTGGTGTTCTGCTGCAATTCCTAAAGGAACATAGAATTGATTATCGACCCGGTCGAGGTCTAATGAATTGCCCCCGAAAATATCGGTTGCACCCGATGGGTTGGCAGTTGTTTTCAATGCATAGCCTGTACTCAGATATCCTAATCCGGTGGAGTAGATCACTTTCAAATCCTGCTCTTCGAATTTCTGATGGAACGCAAAATCAAAGGTAGTGTTGAACATACCCGAACCTGCTTCTAACGCATGCAGTGAGGTACCGGCAGCATTCTGGCCTGACAAGTTTAGCGGAACATTGTAATAATCGATGTTCAAGGCAAAAATCATTCTGTTTTCACCCGATGGCAGAATATAGCGGAATAAGGCTCCTAGAGTAATGGGAAATCCGCCTGAAATCTCTGCCCGGTTTACCCCGGTTGCAGCTGTTTCTTCATAGGAATAAGAACTGAGTAATGTACCGAACGTGAGGGTTGCATCCAGATATCCGGGACCAATTGATTTGATCTGTGCACCGACACTGGCCTGAATATCATGAGTCGAAACCTTCTCAATCGATTTGGTAATACCAGCAGCGGGATTATTCTTCTCTTCACTCGCACTGACATTTGCATAAGAAAGCCGAAATCCCAGATTCATTCCTGAAACGCCCGTTGCATAAAGCAGGTCAATGTTGCCAAAGCCTTTTCGAGTCGTATCGAGTATACCATACTGGGTCCCTGTTATGCCAGCCGATGAACCCGTTACAGGAATCGTCGTTGCAGTCGTACCCGGTAAGTTTGTTGTACCGTCTAACTTATATGTGTTGAACAAAGTTGCTACCGAACCAGCTGCAGACAGGGTATTGGTCGGTCTGCGCAAAAATACCCCGAGCTTCTGATTGCCTGGCAGGGGAATCGTTGCCCCGCCCCATACATTATTGCCGCCCCTCCAACCTTCAAGATATGCTGTGCCGTAATTCATTAATTGGCCGGGATTCACAAAAACATTAAAATCATTTTCGAGAAGTCTGTTTGGCAAAGCCAGAGATCTGGTTTCTGTATCAACTGTCTGACCGATTGAGTTGGTATCAAGATAATTGCATACCTGGTCATCTTGAATCTGGCAGCGATAGGGCAAAGAAAAGCTGGTCCCGGTTGAACCTATGTCAAATGCGGCCAGAGAAGAGCCTAAAAGGCTATAGACGAGAAAGTTTAAGACGAAAAGTCTAAAAATACTCCGAAATAAGCTTAATTTCATATAGACATGCAGAGAGAAAAAATCATGCTGTCAAGAAAGAAATGATATTGGTTCATAAAAATACTGCGGAGCAAAGCCCCGCAGTTTTATATTCAGGATTATCTAGCGAGAGCCAGAGAAGTATTTCCCTGTACACCCAGCTTTGAGAGAGTCGCAGAGCTGCACTGGTAAGCGATACCTTCAGCACTGAATTTTTTTCCCATTTTGGTGTGGTCGACACGGTTCAATTTGGTAATCACAAGGGCATTGCCATTGACTGCTTTCACCGATTGATCCATTTTGCGAACCATTTGATCTCTGAAATTATTTTTAATGTACCGGCTTTGAATTTCAACCGGCGCAACTGAATTGCATTCGCTTTGAATGGTAACTCGTTTATAAACAGAGTCACTGGACTCTTTCGTAATGATCTCTGCAGATAACACCCCTGCAAAAAGAATTGTGAACGCTGATACTGATGCTAAAATGTTTTTCATGTTGTCCTCCGTTTATCAATTTCTTGATATCCGTAGAATACCAAATCTACAGTACCTGATCCTCCGCAATTACGCATAAGAAACTCCGTATCGCTACGGAATTTTACTCAAAAAACCGATTTTTTTTAAAAAAAACTGGTCGAATTTCACAACCGACAGCGAATTCATCAGCGTGTCTGGTACATTCCCATTGATGAATCTATGATACAGATAATTTAATCAGAGTCAAATTGGGGCAGGAACCGTGCGTTTTCAGCGTTTTTCGTTTTACTAGATAGATTCAGACTGTATATAGGCTAGTTGCACCCGGGAGTAAACATGAAATTTAAAGCCAGAAAAGATGCACTTGAAAAAGCCCTATCTCGCATCGAAATGATCGTACCCTCAAAAGATATGCAGGCATTGCTTTCGAATATCCTGCTAACAATCGAGAAAGAACATGTCAGTGTTACCGCTTCTGATATGGAAAGTACAGTTCGAGTGCAGGTACCGGCCGAGCAGACAGAACCGGGTGAATTGATCATGCGAGCTCGAAAGGTAAGTGAAATTGCCCGTAGTATTAAATCAGATGAATTTATTTTTTCAGCTGAAAAAATGGAAAGTGTAGAAGGTGGCGAAACTCATTTTGAAGTCAAAGTTGAGGGTTCTGGCCGCAGCGCAGCAAGATTCAAAATGGCAGCGAGTGACCGGTCATCTTACCCGACATTAAATCTGATACCCGAAGATAATCTTGCTTCACTGCCAACCGGAATACTCGCAGAAATGCTGCGCAAAACAATTTATGCGATAAGCCAGGAAGATAACCGCTATATTTATAATGGAATCTGTTTTCAATCGAATGGCAACAAAATCGTACTCGTGGGAACCGATGGCAGAAGACTTTCAGCAATCACCCGCGAGCTGCCTTCCCCGGTGAGTCTGAACGAAGAAGGCCATGACATTGTTGTGCATGCCAAGGCAATTCGGGAACTGCAAAAGTTACTCGATTTTTCAGAAGAGGCATTCGTAGGTGTTCAGCAGCGAGATATTTTCTTCAGAATCGGCGATGCCGAGCTGTCCAGCCGTTTACTCGAAGGCAAATTTCCAGATTACAAAAAAGTTATTCCGGTCAGTGAGCCAATTCGTATTGCAGTGGGCAGAGAGGTACTGCTTGATTCTCTGAATCAGGTAAAGGTTATGAGTGAACCACCATCCCACCAGGTTCGTTTAAGAATTCATGAAGGCAGCATGACCTTGCGCGCCCATACTCCTGAACTGGGTGAAGCCGAAAGTTCTTTCCCGATTGAATATGACGGTGAAGAACTTGAAATCGCTTTCAACGCCCTCTATATGCTCGATATTCTGCGTTCTCTCGACAGCACGACCATTACATTGGGCTTGAATGATGCACAAAAACCGGTAGTGATACGAGATAATGAAGATCCTGACTTTATCGCACTGGTTATGCCAATGAAGCTCTAAGGAGAATGCACCAGCAACTTCTCAAACTGGAGTTAACCGGTTTTCGAACATATGAAACTCTGAGCGTTCCCCTCGAAGCAGAGGTCGTCTTCTTTATTGGTCAAAATGGGGCGGGGAAAACCTCGATTTTAGAGGCGATTGGGGTAGCCTCGGTCTTGCGTTCTTTTCGGGGCGGCAATGATCGGGACATGATTCGCTTTGGTAATCCGTTTTATTCTATAACTGTCGATTATTCTTCTGCGGGCAAAAACTCGAGGCAACATGTTGCGTTTGGCCGCGACCCTTCATTAACACAGCAGAAAGATGCAAGACGAATGAGCCTCAACGGGGAAAAAATTAACCGCAGCTCAGAATTTATTGGTCGCCTGCAGACAGTGTTCTTTTCTCCCGATGATATCGCAATCGTAGATTCCGGGCCGGCAGAAAGGCGCAGGTTTTTTGATATCTTGCTTTCTTCATTATTCCCGGGCTACTATGAAAACCTGCAAAACTATCAGCGAACTCTGAAATTACGTTCGGCACTTTTCAAATCGAACTCAAAACCAGACAATGTGTATTTGAGTTCACTCGACAAAGAGCTGGCAAAAGCAGGCAATGTAATTTTAGGACGCAGAATCAGTTTTATAAAAAAATTTGAGCCTGCTTTTCAGAAATATGTTGCATTGATTTCAGGCAGCCGGGACCAGTGGCGTATTGTCTATCGCCCTACTATACTTGCACAAGATGAAAGAAATTATTTTCAGGAACTGGAAAAAAACCGAAGTAAAGACCTGAGACTCAGACAGACAACCTGTGGTATTCACCGCGACCAGATAGCTTTTCTGCCCGAACCCGCGGGAAGTTTTGAAGAACAAAATCCCGATCTCTCGAGAATTGCATCGCAAGGGCAAAAGAGAACAGCCGCACTGGCATTGAAAATGGCACAGTATGAATTGACCAGAGAGGTAAGAGGTGAAAGGCCCGTCCTGCTGATTGATGATGTGCTCAATGAACTGGATTCAACACGCCGAAAGCACTTTATTCATTTTTTACATGAAATTGGCCAGGCTCTAATCACTACGACGGATGTAGATTCTATAGCAGCCTATCTTGCTGAACGCAAAGACATCCGCACATTGATCTACAAAATCGAAGATAACCACATTACCTTGACCAACCCATAGCTGGATAAAAAAAGGGACACAGTTGACAAAGCGTTTTCAAAAAAAAAGCGTACTTCTGACTTCTCGTAAAAAATATGCATACTGCGCAAAAGTTTGCAGTACAAAGAACGAGATTCGAACAGTATCAAAAT
Organism: Leptospiraceae bacterium; assembly: GCA_020440825.1. Lineage (GTDB taxonomy): Bacteria > Spirochaetota > Leptospiria > Turneriellales > Turneriellaceae > JAGRNJ01. Next base: position 12,301 of record JAGRNJ010000016.1, read on the forward strand.
ATATTTAGGGAACCCTAATTTGGAGAATAAATAAATGAGTACAATACTGAATGAAGCAATCGCGGGCAAAAATAAATTTTATCTGCAATTTGGTGGGCAGGGGGCCCCATACTTAAAAGAACTGACCGGCTATTATAAAGAAGGAAAAATGAGCCGATTTTTTGAAACTGCTTTTGCTGCAGTTGACAAGGCAGTTGCTTTAGCAGATGGCTCAGCTGCCCTGCCCTTTCCTGTTGAACTGAAGAAATGGCTCGAAGACGAAACAAGCCAACCTAAAGATGAGCACATTGCAGGAATTTCTTTGGGACTCATTCAGTTAGCGCAGTTTGCTCATTATGAAAATCTGCACATTCAGGGGTTTGACAGGTCTGCAATGCTCAAAGCCACTCTTGGTATGAGTGGCCACTCCCAGGGGCTCATTGCCGCAAGTTTTGCTGCTCTGCAATTAGAGGGCGATGCTTTTTATGAAGGTATTGACAAATATACGCAATACCTGTTTATGATGGGCGTTCGAGCACAGGAAGTTCATCCTTTCATCTTTGCAAGTGCAGAAGAAGAAGCTAAAGCAGAAGCGGCCGGCTCTAAAGCCCCATCGCCGATGGTTGCAGTCTTGGGAGACAGCCACGAAACAATCGAAGCAATGGTGAAAGAAATCAATCCCTCTTTACCAGAAGATAGACGAATCTACGTTTCTCTTTACAATACTCCGAACAATCGAATTCTATCGTCCTTTCGAAATTCCTTAATTGCCTTTCAGGAAAAATTCAAAGATACACTTGCCGAAAAAGGAATCAAATATGTTTATCTGAGAACGACCTGTCCATTTCACTGCACTTTAATGGAAGCCATTAAAGCTCCCTTTGCCAAAGATATCGAAAAAATAGGCTTTCACTATACAGGCAAAGATCTTAAAAGCCCGGTAATTTCATTCAGTGACGGTAAAGACCTGCGCACTGAAAATGAATTGGGGATGAGAATGTGCGATGACCTGATGGTACAGCCTTTGTACTGGGACAAAGCAATGGCGCCGGTGGCAGAAAATTCTGCCATTTCCCATGTAATAGACTTTGGCCCGGGAAAAGTAAGCCAGCGGCTCAGTGTCGATACCTTAAAAGGCTTGAACAATGAAACCCCGGTATTCGCTGCCGCTTTTGCGAAAGATCTGAAAACCCTGCTCGCCACATGAACAACTCACCAGCCTTCATTGCCGTTTTGATCATGGCAATGATTGTCTGGGGAGTATCATGGCCTGTGGGAAAAATGATCTCCTCACTGGGCGATACATCTGTAATTGTCTTCTGGCGTTTTGCCTTGGGAGCAATTGGTATACTCCCGGTGTTGCTGTGGCAAAAACATCGAATCGCAATTTTCAGAAAAGAACAGGTATATGCAGGTCTGGGCGGATTGCTGCTGGCTCTGTACAACTGGTTTTTTTTTGAAGGTCTGTTAGATGGCTTTCCCGGTAAAGCGGGAGTTCTGGTCACGACTCTGAATCCGCCGTTGACCTTTCTGGTTGCCGCTGTCTTCTTCAGGCAGAATATTGCGAGGCATCAATATACCGGTCTGGCTCTCGGTTTACTGGCAGGAGTATTGCTCTTAGAGTTGTGGCGCTATGATGCAAGTTTTTTTGCCAAAGGCGGAAATCTGTTTTTTCTGGGATGTTCCTTATGCTGGGCATTTGTCTCACTGGCAGGCCAGCAATTTACCAGGCTATCTTCTCGTTCAAAAAAAGACCAGCGTTCAGCAACCGCACTTACCTTTACCTTCTGGACTTTTGTAGTCTGTGCGTTGGTAACGTTGCCGGTTGCAATTACCGCGAAGACATTCATCCCCCATGATACCCAATTCTGGATTCTGATTTTTTTCTTGTCAATCATCACGAACAGTTTCGCCACTATGGTTTATTTTGTCGCAACCCAGAAGCTGGGGGCCTCTCTGGCGAGTGCGTTTATTTTTCTGGTCCCGGTAAGCAATGTCATTGTCTCATGGTTTTGGCTGAATGAGACCCCGTTGTGGAATACTATAGCCGGCGGATGTATTGCGGTTCTGTCAGTCTGGATCTTGAAGAAAAAAAGCCCGGAAATGCCGAAAATTACAGAACGCCAGATCGGTGCAGGCGTCTAAACTCGATGATCAAGAATATTCTGGTTGGTGCATGGGCAATTGTCTGTGCAATCTATCTGGTCAACCCCGGGGCCGGGGTGATAGAGCTGATTCCTGACAATGTACCCTTTGTCGGTAATCTGGACGAAGCAGCCGCGACGGCATTTCTGATTTATGCGCTTCGTTATTTCGGTGCCAATATTCTCGAGGGTCGGCCTAAAAAGACGCAGTAAGGTGAATGGCTACGGACTTCCATAGCAAACAAATCAATCGGCTATGGATTTCCATAGCAAACAAATCAACCGGCTACGGATTTCCATAGCAAACAAATCAACCGGCTACGGATTTCCATAGCCCGGTTTAGCTGACAAAGCAGCCCGTGCATAATTGCGGGTATGGCTGCCAAACGAACGGAAAAGATCGGCGATACTTGCTTCAATTACTGTAAAATTTTGGGGAGTATCTCTGGCAATAATATCATAGGCATTTTCTGAGCCAGAATGACTGTCATATTTATTCTGCGGATTCAGTACAATATCTGCCGGAAAATATTCTTCGATCAAATCACTGAGAGCTTCTGCCTTACCATTCGATTCGGTGGTCAGTACAGCTTTTATGTAACGCTCATCGTAATCTCCATATTGCTGGTCGTTCTGCAGGTCTGCGACAGCTTGCAAGATGGAATGCTCATTTTCTTGTGCTTGTATCAATCGAGTCATAATCTGACGCTGAACGTCTTCGAGAGCGAGGTGGGCATTTGATAACAGTTGAATTAAATTTTTCATTCCTGAATCAAAGCCGAGAATTGCCAGAAAGTTCACCCACAATTTTTTTAACGTACCCATATTGGGGGTTGAGGTCGAATGGTATGGCTGGGTAAGATCTTGAATATAATGCAAACCCCAGCCCATAAAGCGGTATCCCCAATAGTCATGGCCGGTTTTAAAGGCATATTTTGAGAGTTCCATATACTGCCTTGCCCGATAATGCGGGTATGTGCGTTTCAAGAATGAAGCCAGTTTATATACAATCCATGCTTCATGAAAAAAGCCCATATGAAAGGGCGCCTGGCTGGAAAAAACCAGTTCTGGGTTGCCGAATGGCTGGGTTGAAAACCCATACCTTGCCCCAAACTCAGTTTTATTATTTTCAAACAGACCAATGTCAAGGCCATAATCGGGTTCATCGCTGGCGGTTGCTGCAATCTCAACCGGCAAAGCTGTTTGGCCTGGTTTGACTTCACAAATTACCAGATGTTCTAAATAATGATTGTCGGGAAATATTGAAATCTTATCGACTTTAATTCGGTTACAACCTTGCCTCTGCTCACCTGGCAGCATTTGCACATACGACAGAGTCTTAAAATCAGGATTAATTCTTAACGCGGCTTTGAATCTGCTCTCCAGAGTACCCTCCCCTTTGACCTGAAAGGCAAGTTCGGCCGGCATGGGTGCATAACTTTCGAGATTTTCTACAGACCATTGTTCAGTCTGCTTGAGAAGTTCAGCAATGCCTTCTTTTTCTTTATTGAGAAATGATTCAAGGGTTTCAACCACAACGGGTTTTGCATTTTGCAACTCTGGCAAGGCCCGCAAAGCAGGGTAACTGCCCAATGGGTGCTCTCCCCACGCAAAGATTTGAGTGCTGAACCATACCGGGATAAACACTACATTTAATTTCAAAAGAATTTTTAGCATAATCATGAGCCTCGATTTTCCTTTCTGGCGGCAATCAATTTTTCAAGACGTTCAGGTGTAATAGAAGCACGACGTGGACTCAAGCCCTCCCCCCCGTCTACGGTAAATATTGCACCGGTAATCCAGGTTGCAGCCGGTGAAGCGAGAAAGACCATCATATTGCCAATTTCTTCAACTTTGCCCTGTCTACCCAAAGGAATCGTCTGGATGAATTCTTCGAAATTACCTCCGGCTTTGAAAGCTTCTGCTACCCCTTCAGTGAGAATGGGTCCCGGGGCAACCGCATTGACGCGAATATTATAACGTGCCCATTCGAGAGCCAGAGTCTGCGTCAAAGCATCGATACCGGCCTTGGCCGCGGTGGCATGTGCCATACCCGGCCAGCCATTCTTATGCAAAGTCATGGTAGTACTGATGATGCAGCCCTCACCGGCTTCTTTCATATATTTGAACGCTGCGCGGCTGCAATAGAAAGTTCCATTGAGATCAATATTAATGACTGCATGCCAGAGCTTATCGCGCATTTTTTCAGCAGGCCAGTAAAAATTACCTGCTGCATTATTGATAAGAATATGCGGACCGCCCATCTCTGTATGCGCTTTCTTGAAAGCCTCATTCACTTTTGCAGATTCACGAACGTCGAGTCCCAGACCAAGAGTCTTGATTCCATATTTCTTGCGAAGATCTTTGGCGACAATTTCACACTTCTCCTGTCGGCGAGAGGCAATCACCAGATTTGCACCTGCTGCGGCGAAACGGTCAACAATACCAAGCCCGATACCCGAAGCCCCGCCGGTGACAAATACGGTTTTACCTGCCAGCAATTCTGGCTTAAAAATATCCATAGATTCAGACATGCTGCAGGTTTCCCTCTTTTGTGCGAGCGTCAAGCACGGTTTTCAAGCCTTCGATAACCTGCCCAGCCAACCCGGAATAAACCTTACGCAAGAAAAACTTGTCGAGAGATCTGTAAAATCATCCGATACAATAGCGATGAGCAAACATCCATCCACCGCTACCCTGCGACAGCAATTTCTGGAACTGAAAAATAATTTTCCGGTCGCTGGCCTTAAAACAGGTACTGAAATTGAAGATATGGGATTTGCCGAAATCTCAGAAATGCATGAGATCTGCAAACCGGCCAGCCTCACAGTCAAGATCGGCGGCCCTGAAGCCAGAAGAGATATGCGTGAATCTCTGGCCATCGGGGTAGATGTAATTCTCGCTCCTATGGTAGAGACCGAGTATGCACTTTCAAATTTTGTCGCTGCATTTGATGAGATCTGCTCTGAAGTTCATCATGTGCATAAAATCCCGAAACTTGCTATCAATCTTGAGACCTCCACTGCAATGCAGAATCTCGACACCATGATTCGCTCAAGCGCATTTCAAAGACTTTCTCAGGTTACCATTGGCCGGGGCGATTTGTCAAAAAGTATGAATCTCGGGGTTGATGATAATGAAGTCATTGCAATCACAGCCTCTGCACTCAAAAAAATCAAGAATGCAGGCAAACTGACAAGTGTCGGGGGCGGATGGAACGTCGCTTCTGTAGCGTCTACCTCATCAAAATTTAGCTCGACTACGATCAATACCCGTCATGTCGCTCTTGAAAATAATTCAGCCTTTCAAAAAAATGCAGAAGACTCACTCTACGCAGCTCTGGTTTTTGAAGTCAAGCTGTATGATTATTTTGCTATCCGGTTTCCCGAGCGAAAAACGTTTTATCTGTCGCGTAAAAAAGTGCTCGCCCAACGTTTGGGTCTGCATGAACTGCAGCAGCACAAACCGGCCTAACTGCCCTTTAAGACTGCATCAATTGCCCGCCAATACAGGGCATGTTCGGCCTTTAAGATTCTTTTGGCCAGAGTTTCTTCTGTATCTCCCGGTTTAACAGCAACTGCACTTTGTGCGATGATGGGACCGGTATCTACCCCCTCATCCACAAAATGAACGGTGCAGCCCGAAATTTTTACCCCGGCTTCGATTGCCTGACGCTGCGCCTTCAAACCTGGAAAACTGGGCAGCAATGAAGGGTGTATATTCAATATTTTATGGGGAAACGCCTGCAATACGGGCTGGTGCAGCACACGCATATATCCGGCACATATAATTAAATCTACTTCGCTTTTTTGAAAAAGCGCGGCAATCTCCCTCTCATAAGCATTTCGACTTGAAAAATCTTTAGGTGAGAAGGTCTGAAAAGGTACCTTAAATTTTGCGGCCCGCACGAGCCCTTTGGCATCTTTTTTATCGCTGAAAACCATGACCGGTTTTGCCCTCAGATGTTTTGCCTCGATGGCTTTCAAAATGGCCTGCATATTGCTGCCAGCCCCTGAAATCATAAAACCCAATCTGGCTGGTTTGCCTTTCGAGAAGAATGGTGACATTAATAATCGGTGATTAACTGCGAGATACTCTGTACACTACAGAATTTATCGGCAAAAGAGCAATAGTATATTTTGCCACCCAATGCAAGTTGTGAAGTGCTTGTTTTTTTTAATTTAATGCTCGATTCTTGCAGAGTATCAAAATAGTCTTTATCTTTGGCGGATGTACGACCTTGAAAGAAAGTCGTTTCTCCCAGAAGTGTGCCATATTCTTTTATTTTGAGCCGAATATTTTTTTGTTTTTCATGGCCCTTTTTCAGTTCATAGACCATGAGCTCATTATTGGCTGCCTTCTGCACCCCATAGCCGGGTTGTAATTGAAAACGCAGCATTACAGATTTACCTCTGGCAAGCGGCTCAATCTTGAGTACTTCCTGGCCAAATGCCCAAAGGCCGGCCATAGTCAGTAAAATCAGCAGAATCAGTAAACTAAGTTTGCGAGTCATAATTTTTAGACGCTCTTTGAGTATCTCAGGTTTGATTAAAAAACAACGTTTTCTTCAATTTCAGCATTGGCCGCCAGAAAAAAGCGACCGACTTCTGCCTGAAATTCATAGCCATCTTCACGCCGCATCTGGTAGAACCCTTCCATTGTGCCAAAATCTGTCGGCAGCGGACAAAAACTGGTATAGGTAAATGATTTTCCCGGCTCCAGAGTCGGCTGCTCTCCCACTACCCCGGGCCCCTGTACATCCGTACGACTGCCGTCTGAATCGATGATGATCCAGTGTCGTGAGAGCAGCTTTACTTCAGATTCACTCTCATTCGAGATAGTTACCCGATAAGCAAAGAAATACCTTTTTTTTTCGGGATCAGACTGAGCAGGAATATACTGTGCGATTGCCCTTACCCGAACCCCTTCTGTCAGGGTATCTGAGTCTTTCAATTTCGCCATTACAGGTAAGATAGTAAGAAAAGGATGTATTGCCGATTCTTTTTTACTTATACAATCATTTCAAGATTTACGATTTTCATCAAACTGAATTCCTTTCTCTGAATTCAAAAGCTGCAGATCAGCAGGCAACGGTGCTATAAACTCAAGCACTTCTTTCTGCCAGTAAAATTTTAATCGATGGGCATGCAATGCCGTACGGTTCAATCTCAGGCGGCGCAGGTCATCCGCTCGTTCATCATCTGCTATAAAACGAAGATAATTTGTTTCGTCAAAGCCGTACAGTCGATCACCAATTACCGGGAAGCCCAGTGAGCAAAGGGTTGCTCGAATCTGGTGGGTGCGGCCGGTAAACAGAAATGCCCGCAGCATACTGATTTCACCAATCGTGTCGCGCCCAGTATAAACTTCTGTAAAAAAAGTGCGGCTACTCTGTGCCCCTTCAAAAGATTCGTGATCAAAGAACATTTTTTTATGCACTTTTGAATTCCCATGTTTACCCAGAAAACCATTCGCGTCATATTGCTCAGGAAAATCTCCCTCGACCCAGACCAAATACTCTTTGAGAGGCAGACGTTGTGGAATTCCATAACCGGGAGTGCTCGATCCTGATTGCAAATCATCGAGACTCATTTCCCGGGGTGGTTTTCCACCCCAATGATTTTTCTTGAGAGGGCGAACAACGTCATGCTGCAAACCTGTATCTGTATTTTTATTCAGTGCTGCAACCAGCGCTTTCGCTGCGGTCGGAGTTTTGGCCAGCGCGATCACCCCCGAGGTTTCTCTGTCGAGTCGATTGGCAAAGTACGCCACGAACTGTTCCCCTCGCTCAAGGCGCAGTAAACCCAAAAGAGTATTTCGGTTATAGATACCAGAGGGGTGCACCGGCAAATTGGCCGGCTTATCGATAATCAGTAACTCTGAATTTTCAAAGAGAATGCTATAGTTGGTGGCAACATCAGGCTCTGGCATTTCATCAAACTGATAAGCGACCTCATCACCGGGGTTCATTTTGCGGGACGAACGAGTTTTTCTGCCATTGACCTGAACTTGTGAATCAAGAATTCGATCTTGCCAGCTCTTGCGGCTGAAACGC
>JAGRNJ010000016.1:20576-63423 GCA_020440825.1 Leptospiraceae bacterium
GACGGCATAGTAATTGGGATATGCTCCCAGATTTGAATTCACTTGAATGGAACCAACATTCGACGGTTTATACGAGCGGGCTGCCAACGTAAAATTGCCACCGAGCAGACCGGCTTCGGTAGAACTGTCATAGTTGTGATTGGCACGCCAGTCTGAAGGCCCGACAAACGTCAATGCCACGTTGTTGAGTTTGAACATATGTTTCATGAACAGGTTTTTAAGAAAAACACGAACTTCAACCACAAAAGGATCATCGTCGCCGAAAATAATGATGTTTTGATCAGTTCGTTCTAGTGGAAACAGTAACGGGGTTGTACCACTGCTCAAATTGCTCTGGTAATAAGGTTCGATATCTGAGCCATTGATGGCCAGGTTTTCAAAAGCGGCTGTAAGTGTATTTTTTGAATTACCCGTATCTGCGGCATAACTGTACGAGGGGTCTACAATATAGCGTCGAAAGTACACCCCGACATGGGGATACGTTCCGGCCCCGATATCTTCGGTCTTCAAAACCGCGCCGGTGTTAAAAAAATCACTGAGTTTTTGCACTCCGCCGTCTTTGCTGCAATTATTGAAGATACGACCATTATTCGACAACTCCTGGCTGCACATCAGAGTTCGGTTTTTATTCGGAAACTGCCAGTATTCATCTGAAATAGTGTCAGCCGGTTTTCCCGTCCCGGTTGCCAGCCTTACCTCTGCCAGGTCAATATACTGCTTTAACTGAGCCTGGGTTGTCAATGCCGCATTATCAATGGCAAACTGGCTGCCTGCAAGCCCTGCTACCTCGGTAGCAACCCCGTTGTCTGTGTATAAATTTTGAAAGTCATAACTGCCATTGCTTTCATAGGTGCCGAGCAATCTCATTTCGAGCCTGGTATTGACCAATTCTGAAAAGACCAGCTCATTGGTACAATTTGTGAAAACAATGATTATAGCCAAAGGAAAAAGGCGGATTGCCTTCTTGTTTACAATATTCTTGAGTTTAACGAAAAACATTGAAATTCACCATGAGTCCGAAATTAAAGAGATGTCCGTTTGCAATTTGATAATTGGGTACATTTGCCGGTGGGGTCAGATAGTCTTCATAGACAAAATAATAATCGAGACGTACCCCGATGTTTACCCATTTACCAGCAGGAAATGAAGTCTCTAACCCGAGTAAGGCAGTGGGATGCCAGTTCTCTTTGTCTTCAGGCACTGCCGAAACATAGGTCGCCCCTGCCCCGGCTTTGGCAAAGAACGTCAATGGCAGATTTATGGGCAGCCTGTAATTCATCGCCCCATAAACTGGCACTGCATGCAGTCTTGCGGGTCCATTTGAAGTATAATAACTGTATGAGAGCCCAGTTTCAAACAGCCAGTCATCGCTGGGTATGTTCATACGAATAAATGTGCCCCCCCCGATGTTGGTCGATAAAACATTTGAAAGAGCAGAACCGGGAACGGGAGTTACGGGGCCAAACCAGAGCCCGAATTGAGATTTAAAGCGCCAGCCATCACCTTCAATATCTTCACTGAATAGAGGTGCAGACATTACTAGAGAAAGAAGTATAGCAATTCGCGAAAACCGCGCTGTTAAAAGACGCATTTCTTCCCGATTCCGTATGCGAGAGTCACCGTCAAACGTAAAAGGTTTTATTTTTTCCTTGTCGGGTTATAGAAAGCCCTAATCAAGGTATTATTCAGATTATTAGCGGGAAGGTATTATGGGCTGGCTAAAAGAGACTTTTACATCATCAATCGGCAGAAAACTGATCATGTCAATTACGGGCCTGTTTCTGATTGGGTTTTTATTGACCCATTTGAGCGGCAATCTTCTGTTATTCATTCAAGACCAGGGAGTGGCCTTCAATGAATACTCTAAATTCATGTCTACCTCTCCGATTATCCGGGTTCTTGAGGTTGTACTGGTGGCCGGCTTTCTCTTTCACATCGTAGATGGCATTATGCTCTCGATCAAGAATAAAAAGTCTCGGCCGGTCGGGTATAAAAAGCGAAGTGGTTCAGAATCTTCCTTCTTTTCTAAGTTCATGCCACAGACTGGTCTGTTTATATTCATTTATTTAATTATCCACATCAACAGTTTCACTATTAAACACCGGGTTGTTGAACCGGGCAATCTGGATTTTTATGGCACAGTCAGTGATGCCTTTCGTTATGGTTGGGGAGGTTTTTACTGGGCCTTCTATGTACTGGCAATGGTATTGCTGGCATTTCACCTGAATCATGGTTTTCAAAGTGCTTTCCAGTCACTGGGTTTGAATCATAAAAAATACTCACCCATTATCAAAACGCTGGGTTCTTTATATTCGATTGTGGTACCGGCAGCATTTGCTGCAATTCCTGTGTACTTTCGCTTTTTTTATACAGCTTGAACGGAGAAAAAAATATGAAATTGAATTCTAACATTCCCGAAGGCAACCTTCAAGACAAATGGCAAAACCATAAATTCAAACTGAAACTGGTTAATCCTGCCAATAAACGTAAATTAAAGGTGATTGTCGTTGGTACCGGTCTTGCCGGGGCGAGTGCTGCTGCCTCACTTGCAGAACTGGGTTACCAGGTAGATGCATTTACCTTTCATGACAGTCCGCGCCGGGCACACAGTATTGCTGCACAGGGTGGCATCAATGCAGCCAAAAACTATCACAATGACGGCGACAGTGTTTATCGACTTTTCTATGATACGATCAAAGGTGGCGACTACCGTGCGCGAGAAGCAAATGTCTATCGCCTGGCAGAGGTAAGTGTAAATATTATTGACCAGGCAGTCGCCCAGGGTGTTCCGTTTGCCCGGGAATACGGCGGTCTACTTGACAATCGTTCTTTCGGCGGGGCCCAGGTCTCTCGTACTTTTTATGCGAAAGGACAGACCGGCCAGCAACTGTTATTGGGTGCCTACTCGGCCTTAAACAGACAAATTAGTCTGGGAACCGTCACCATGCACAATCGACGGGAAATGCTCGATGTAGTACTGATAGACGGGCATGCAAAAGGGATTATCGTACGCAATATGGTCACTGGTGAAATCGAGCGCCATGCTGCGCATGCGGTCATTCTGGCCACGGGTGGTTACGGCAATGTCTACTACCTCTCGACCAATGCAAAAAATTCAAATGTTACAGCAGCATGGCGGGCACATAAAAAAGGAGCCGCGTTTGCAAATCCCTGTTACACTCAAATTCACCCGACCTGCATTCCTCAGTCGGGCGAATACCAGAGCAAATTGACCCTGATGAGTGAATCTTTGCGCAATGACGGGCGGGTCTGGGTACCAAAATCGAAGGAAACTGCCGAAAAAGTGCGCAAAGGCGAAATCACAGCTCTGGATATTCCTGAATCAGAACGGGATTATTTTCTCGAAAGAAGATATCCGTCATTTGGCAACCTTGTACCTCGGGATGTTGCCTCACGTGCAGCGAAAGAACGCTGTGATGCAGGTTTTGGCATTGTACCGACCGGTCAGGGGGTATATCTTGATTTTGCAGATGCGATTAAAAGAACCAGTGCCCACCTCATCGAAGAAAAATACGGTAATCTTTTTCAAATGTACAATAAGATAATTGACGAAGATCCCTATAAAATGCCAATGAAGATTTATCCCGCTGTGCATTATACTATGGGCGGGTTGTGGGTAGATTATAACCTGATGACCACCATTCCCGGTCTGTTTGCACTTGGCGAAGCCAACTTTTCTGACCACGGTGCAAATCGACTGGGGGCAAGTGCGTTAATGCAGGGCCTGGCGGATGGCTATTTTGTGATACCATCTACCATCTCAAATTATCTGGCCGATGTTGAATTTACCAAACCTGGAACCGACACTGCAGAATTTGATCGTGCTGCAAAAGAGGTCAAAGATAACACCGATGATCTGACCTCAAAAAAAGGAAAATATACAGTGGATGAACTGCACCGCCAACTGGGCAAAATTATCTGGGATAAAGTGGGCATGGGCCGCACGGCAGAAGGTCTAAAAGAGGCTATTCAGCAGATAAACCAGATCAAAGAAGATTTCAAAAAAGACGTTCATGTACCCGGCTCTGCGGCAGAAATCAATGAAGCTCTGGAGAAAGCCGGCCGAGTTCAAGACTTTATCGAATTAGGGGAACTTATGGCCCGCGATGCACTTGCCCGGGAAGAAAGCTGCGGTGGACACTTCAGAGAAGAGCACCAGACAGAAGAAGGCGAAGCACTCAGAAATGACGAGCAGTTTGCACATGTTGCCGCCTGGGAGTACAACGCCAATGGTGACCCTGTGCGACACCAGGAAGAACTGATTTTTGAAAACGTAAAACTGACACAACGAAGCTATAAATAACGGGAGAATGCAATGAAACTCACACTGGAAGTCTGGCGACAAAAAAATTCAGAAGATAAAGGCAAGTTTGAAACTTACACTCTGGATAATGCAAACGAGCACATGTCATTTCTCGAAATGCTGGATGTTCTCAATGAAAAACTGACAAAAGAAGGCAAAGATCCCGTAGCATTCAGCCATGATTGCCGGGAAGGAATCTGCGGCAGCTGTGGTTGCGTCATCAATGGCCGTCCGCACGGCCCTGACGAAGAAGTGGCCACTTGCCAGCTGCATATGAGAAAATTTGAAGATGGCCAGAAAATAACCATTGAACCATGGAGGGCCAAAGGCTTTCCGGTACTCAAAGATCTGGTTGTTGACCGTTCTGCGTTTGATCGTATTATGCATGCCGGGGGCTTTATCACGGTTTCAACAGGCAGTGCCGTTGATGCAAACCTGATGCCAATACCTAAAGCAATTGCAGATGAGGCGTTCAGCGCAGCAAACTGTATCGGCTGTGGCGCCTGTGTTGCGGCCTGTAAAAATGCTTCGGCAATGCTGTTTGTCGCGGCGAAAGTATCTCACCTTGCCTTGCTACCCCAGGGTCAGGCAGAAAAAACTGAGCGTGTAAAAAAAATGGTAAAAGCTATGGATCAAGAGGGTTTTGGCAACTGTACCAATACCGGAGCCTGTGAAGCAGAGTGTCCCAAGAGTATTTCAATTCGGCATATTGCACGAATGAACCGGGAATACCTGAGCGCTTCGATTGCATCTGAATAATTGTGCCGGTGAATTGCGAACCTTTCACAGTGATGGGCGTCTAAGGTTTAGAGCGAAGCCAAAAGCAGAGCCAACTGCAACGGCCCAGGCCGATTGCATGAAGAAGGAGTAAAAATGAATCGTACCTTTAGAATAGCTTGCGCCACATTGCTGGTGTTATCGTTGACTCCCGTCATTTTCGCACAGGAAATAAAACCGTTTTTTAATGAAACAATGAGTTTCTCAATAACCTGGAAAGGGGTCTATGTAGGCCGGGTAACCATGAAAACGGCTGTCGGACAGAATAATCAGTTGAAAAGTGTTGCGAAAGTAATACCCACTGATAAGATAAACGGAATCTATTATGTTCAAGGCAGCTTCGGGGCCGTCTGGGATTATGCAAAACAGAAATCTGTATTTGCCTATGAAGAAGCTTACCAGGGAGATATGTACCAGAAACGGTCATACAGATTCAACGGTAACAACGTTGCTGTCTCAAAACATGAGATTCGCTTCACTGAATTCAGCTATCCTCATAAGGGGAAAGTATCAGAAGGCAAAGATAACTACAATCTGTCTACAGATGGGTACGCCGACCTGCTCGGCGCATTCTATACTATTCGAACCTTACCCAAAAAACCACAGGTTGGTGATGTTGAAAAAATAAAGGTACTGCCTGCAGGTAGCCGTAAAATATTGATCTTGCAAATCATAGACAAGAAGACGATCGACGTACCGGTGCTTGGTAAAAAAGAAGTGCTGCATGTAAAAACTGCATTGGCTGACCCTGATACCAATAAAATCGGTTCCGGTGGCAGCCTGTTTTTCAATACCAAAAGCCAGATAGAAATGTACATAACCAATGATGGCAACTATGTACCTGTCAAAATGTGGACAACTCTGCCCCTAATGGGAACTGTGTATGTAAACCTGGCTTCCTATTCACAGCCTTAAAGTTTTGTAACTTTAAGAGTAGAGAGAAAAAAACCGGCATTTGCCGGTTTTTTTTTATGAGGCACGCTGCATGAAAAAATCACCGAAGAAATCCAGATCTTCCTGATCCAGAAGATCGGCATTCAGCTTCATTTGTTCATAATAATTCTGCAAAATCAACAGATGTACCGCCTCCTGTTGTTCAATATTGCGTTCATGCGGATCGATAGCTTCTGCCGCTTTACCTTCTGTTAAAGTATGGGTAACGAACTTCTCGGTTCTATCAGTAAAGACTAGAGCAGCTGCGATTACATCAAACATAATCGTTGAAATAATCTTTTGAAATTCTGCATCTTCTTTATCCCAGTGGTCAGAGGCAACCTCAACCTGGAAATAATCTCCCCAGCTGATCACATCCGGTTGTACGCCGAATTTCTGTTGCAATGCCTCTACTTCGCTGGTTTCAAGATAGTCAGTGCCTGCTACCCGATCAATAAATCTTTTGAGCGCAAAGAGATGTCTTATCTTTACCGCAGAGAGTTTTTTCTGCATCACCATATCTTCTACTACTCTGTTCAGCATAGGATTCATGCTTCATTATCGGAATAATTTTGTTTTTCCCTGATAAAATTCATCCGATATTCAAGTATGCGTTTTATGTCTCTAACCATTGCAAATGCAAAGCCTCTGCTCAAAAATATGAACTGGACATTCTTTTTTTCTGTTCCTCAAAAGATAAAAAAGAATAAGATTTTGGGCATTGTATTTATATCCATCTATCTATTGCTTGCCTCAGCCATTATGGCCCAGGTCAAACCCCGACCTTCAGAGCGGGAACATCAGGCACAATTACTGATCGAACTGGCAGACAGTCTCAGTAAAGAAGCACAATATGACTATGCCTTGCGGCTTTATCTTGATTACACAGAACTCTACCCTCTCGAAAAAGATATTTATTCTGCCTATGAGGGTATTGCCCGCATTAATATAATTCAGCAGGAACTGCCTCAGGCGGTTGACATTTATTTTATCTTGTACAATAAAACCGGGCCGGGAGAAAAGGGGCTCTCATATCTATATCAGGCAGCAAAGCTTTATGATCGTATGGGAATGGTAGAAGAAAGAAATGGTGTAATCTCAGAAATTTTAGCTACCGATGCGCAAACTGAAGCAGCAGAAAAGGCTAGAATGCTGGTGCGTTTTGATAATGCTCTACAGCCAAAACCGGCTACATACTGAACAGTTCTTCACAAAAACTGTAGAATGAGTCATCTTTAATATTGTCGCGCAGGTTTTCACTCAAATAGGCACGATCTTTTTCGGATATCTTCAACTGCGATGCGTAGACATCGAACAGTTGTTCAAATAAACCTCGCTGTTCTTCTGAAAGCGGATTGTGCTCAGTCAACTTTTGCCAGATAACCACAATTTCACCTAGAATTCCGGGTAGAACCTGTGGAAATTCAGGATCATCAGGAATATTCATTAAATCAGGTATGGATGCACTGCGTTTGAAACTTTCCGTAAAATTCCAGGTTTCCATCGCGTAGATTGACATTTCTGCAGAAGTAAAGCCGAACGCTTCTTTTTCTAAAATTCTGAGGTTTTCATAGTCGATTCCCCAGACTGTTCCCTCGTAAATTTTGAGATACTCGTCAGGATAACTCTGGTTTAAGATTAACTGCCCAATATTTCTTAAGAGGGCGATCATAAATACTTCATCTTTCACTGCTTTTCTCTCTGACATTTCTGCAATGATTTTTCCCACCAGTGCTGCAAGAACAGAACGCATCCAGATTTCTTTCTGAACCTGAATAGATTTTCTCGATTTGGGAAACATGCTTGATGCAGATACCAGCAAAGTTAAACTTTTAATTGTCTTAAAACCCAAAAGAGTGATTGCTTGAGAAAGACTGGTAACAGGGGTTGCCCTTGCATAAAAAGCAGAATTTGCTATCTTCAGTATTTTGCTGGTTAAGGCCGGGTCGACCGCAATTAGAGCTTGTATCTGATCAGAAGACACATTTAATTTATTTTCATCAATTTGTATAATCTTGGCCACTACCTGTGGCATCGGAGGCAGATCTATTTTTTTGTTTTCAATCGGCATTGCTTTTCGACCTATATAGCGATTTTGGAAAGCGAACTGGACCGTCAATCAAATCCCGCATCAATGAATTGCCCGCGGCAACCTGCCGTCAATCTCTCTTTTTAGAAAGTTTGACAAGACAGGTTACAGAGCAGACAAATTCAAGCGGCGGTAATTCTTAGTACCGGTAATGTTCCGGCTTGTAGGGACCGTTTACCGGTATCCCAAGGTAGTCTGCCTGATCTTTTGTCAAAACAGTCAGTTCAACCCCGAGACGCTCGAGATGTAAACGCGCGACCTCTTCATCTAAATGCTTCGGCAGTCTATAGACACCTACTTCATAGTTGTTTTTCCACAAGTCAAGTTGTGCTAACGTCTGGTTGGTAAATGAATTGCTCATTACAAACGACGGATGCCCGGTTGCACAACCTAAATTTACCAAACGACCTTCGGCCAATAAATAGATAGAATTGCCTTTGGCAAATGTGTATTTATCTACCTGCGGTTTGATATTGGTTCTGGTAGCCGATTTGTGGTTTTCCAGTCTGCTGACCTGAATTTCATTATCAAAGTGACCGATATTGCAGACAATTGCCTGATCTTTCATATTTTCCATATGTTCAATCGTGATGATATCTTTGTTTCCGGTTGTGGTCACATAGATATCGGCGACAGGCAATGCTTTTTCGATGGTTGATACTTCAAAACCTTCCATTGCTGCCTGTAAGGCGCAAATCGGGTCAATTTCGGTAACGATCACTCGCGCACCAAAGCCGCGCAGTGAATGTGCACTGCCTTTACCAACATCACCGTAACCACAAACAACGGCTACTTTTCCGGCAACCATAACATCGGTTGCTCTTTTGATTCCGTCGGCCAAAGATTCACGGCAGCCATACAGGTTGTCAAACTTAGACTTGGTTACAGAGTCATTCACATTGATTGCCGGGAACAGCAATTCACCTTTTTCGAGCATCTGGTACAGACGGTGTACTCCTGTAGTAGTTTCTTCAGAAACACCTTTGATTTTCTGACCGATCTTGGTCCATTTATCAGATGATTTTTTAAGCGACTCTTTCAACAGATTCAAGATCACCTGTTCTTCTTTGTTGTCTGTTACTTTATCGAGTACCTTCGCATCTTTTTCTGCTTTGGTTCCCAAATG
Organism: Leptospiraceae bacterium; assembly: GCA_020440825.1. Classification (GTDB taxonomy): domain Bacteria; phylum Spirochaetota; class Leptospiria; order Turneriellales; family Turneriellaceae; genus JAGRNJ01. The sequence goes on from JAGRNJ010000016.1 coordinate 29,826, forward strand.
TATGAGCAGAGTTGCATCCCCCCCATCATCCACAATCATGTCGGGACCACTGCCATCAGGCCAGGTTAGTGCCATTTCTGTACACCACCAGTATTCTTCGAGAGTTTCGCCTTTCCAGGCAAAAACCGGAACCCCTGCTTTGGCGATTGCCGCGGCTGCATGATCCTGGGTAGAAAAGATATTACAAGATGCCCATCTTACATCTGCCCCAAGCTCAACTAAGGTTTCAATAAGAACAGCAGTTTGAATGGTCATGTGCAATGAGCCCATGATCTTTGCGCCTTTCAGTGGTTTTTCTGCGCCATATTTTTTTCTCAGGGAAATAAGCCCCGGCATTTCATGTTCGGCGATTTCAATTTCGCGACGCCCATAATCTGCCTCATTGATATTTGCTACTTTGTACGGTAAGACATCCGTTGTTGCATGATCTAGTGCCATTGTATCCTCCAATTATCGACAACAATTATATCGATATATTTAAATATATCGATAATACTCAGATCGTCAACTAAAAAATCACTAAAAAAAATGGCGACGACCTGAAAAAAATTTACTATTTAACCATCGAAAAAGAAAAATATCCCCGAGGAGAAATAAATGGCATTAACCGAAGCAACAGACTCAAATTTTCAAGACGCAATATCGACAGGGGTAGTAATGGTAGATTTTTGGGCTCCGTGGTGTGCTCCCTGCCGCATGGTGGCTCCTATTTTAGAAGAACTGCAGAATGATTTGCAAGATAAAGTGAAAATCATCAAGGTGAACGTCGATGACAACCCAAATGTTGCGATGTCTCATGGCATCACATCTATTCCGACATTGATGCTGTTCAAAGATGGCCAGCTGGTAGATCGCACCGCGGGAGCCGGCCCAAAAGATTTTTACAAAAACATGATTTCAAAACACGTCGCGCTTTGAACACAAATGGCGCTCAACGACTCGTTTGAGGTTCGGGCGCCTTTTTTTATTTGATCTGATTCAGTAAGAAGATTTCCGCTTAGCGCCTAGAGATTCTGCCTTCATATAGATCTGCAGCAGTTCACGTGTACTCAAGTTTTCTTCACCTGATGTGTTTTTTGAGAACAACCCAAGCTTCACTGCATCACTGAAATACAGGTCTGAAGAACCAATAAGGCTGGTTAAAAAGCTGGTTTCAAGGGAAAAAACCTGCATTACACTTTTAGCAAATTCTTTTCGCTTTATAGGCTGGTTTTGCAGAGATATCTGGATCCCTTTTTGTCCCAAAACATCTTCTATTTTATTCGGGGTAACCTCTTCATTCTGCTCTGCTTTCGCCTGCTCTTTTTTGTCGTCTTTGCCCCGGGCTACACTGACCACAGAATAATAGAGCAACCGACCTGCATCACTGAAGGTTGCGACGCTGTCTCGCATAAGTTCACTGAAAATGTCTTTGCCAAATACCGGGCCAGTACCGGCTACGGCGATCATAATAAACCCAGCTGTTAATCGTCGCATACTCATAGTATATATGACGCTTATCGGCAGAAAAAGTCAACTTTTTTTTATTTTTGTTCAGGAATCTCTGAAAAACTGAAAGTTTTGAAGATATTCCTGAAAACATGGATGTTTTCCCGCGCGTTGAGCGCGGAATTACCTCTGAAAAAGTGCATGGAGGGACTTTTTCAGAGGTTACGTAAAAGGTCCAACTTTTTTATCTGGCAGTATTTCAGTCTTTGGCATACATTTCGAACATGCATGAATTATTTCCCGAGATTGAACCATTCCGAACCCATTCTTTGAGAGTAAGTGAATTGCACACCCTCTATATTGAAGAGTGCGGCAACCCGAAAGGCATTCCCGTATTATTTTTGCATGGTGGTCCGGGCGGAGGGCTCTCAGCTCGTCATCGGCGCTTCTTTGATCCGCAGAAATTTCACATTATTCTGTTTGATCAGCGGGGTTCGGGCAGATCTACCCCCTATGCAGAATTACAGGAAAATACAACCCAAGACCTGATTGCAGATATCGAAAAAATAAGACAGATGTTTCATTACAAAAACTGGATCGTCTTTGGCGGCAGCTGGGGTTCTACCCTGGCATTGAGCTATGCGATTAGCCATCCCGACCGGGTTCGGTACATGATTCTGCGCGGAATTTTTTTGTGCCGTCCCGATGAAATTCGCTGGTTTTATCAACATGGGGCGCATTGGTTGTTTCCCGATGCTTATGAAGATTATGTTTCTGTTATTCCCGAACAGGAACGCCACGATCTGCTTACAGCGTTTTACCAGCGTTTGACATCGAATGATGCAGAAACAGTTCGTAAAAGTGCCCTCGCATGGTCGTTGTGGGAAGGTTCGGCCCTTAAATTGATTCCAGATGATTCAACCAAAGCAGATTTTAACAAGATTGCGACAGCCCTGGCACGAATTGAATGCCATTACTTCGTACATAAATGTTTTTTCCCGACTGAAAACTGGATACTCGAAAATGCCCAGTCTATTTTTTTTACCATATTCCTACTGTTCTGGTACACGGTCGGTACGATGTCGTATGTCCGGTAAAAAATGCCTGGGATCTGCATGCTGCAATGCCAGATTCACGTCTGCGCATTATCGCCGATGCCGGTCATGCGGCAGATGAACCGGGCATTCTCGATGCCTTAATTGATGAAACCGGCAAAGCTGCTGCTAAATTCAGCGGAATGACATTTCACGAATAGTATATTCATGCACATATTCTTCAGAGTCTATCTCTTCGGTAACTGTGACTTTATGGGCAACCACAATGCCATTGACCTTGCGAAAATCTGCATAGTGTAAAACTCCTGACCATGACTCAAGCATCGTTCTCAGGGTAAGTTGTATCTTTTCAATTTCAAGAGTATTGCGATTGATATAGACAATGTACTGGTCTGCATCTTCCCGGGGAGCGGGGTCTCCGTCTGTTATGAACAATTTAGAATACCACACACCTTCAATCTGAACCTCACCGGCATGCAGTATCGTTGTTTTTTTTGCCAGAGTAAATGGCCATTCAAAATAATTTTTCATCGGTGATACATACAGGCGGATGGCCTTGCTCTCTTCATATTCGATTTCACCGGCAATGCGCCGATACGAACGGCCATCCTCATCTACACCCATAGTTTCATAAGTGCCATCTTTGGTACGCAAATCGATTTCATGGCCGAGAGTGCGTAAATCCAGGCGGGATTTGAAAAACTGTTCGGGTTCATGAATGGGTGTAAACTGGCGAATTGCCCAGCTGTTCCACTGGTCTTTACCGGTCAATTCCCAGGACGCTGCATTCTGCCAGAATGAATACCCTTTTTGTTCGAGGGCGGTCATGTAGTATTCCCGACCATCATTCAAATTTCCAGATTTTATTGCGTCGGTTCGTAAATCTGCCATTGAACAGGCTCCAGTAAACATTAGAGAAACCAGACTCACAACGAGCAGCAACAAACGAACTTTTCTCAATCTCATAGAACAAGAATCAAACGCAAATACCCGGTGTAAACTGATTGAGATTCTCTACTACCGCTGTATTTCTTGTTTGCGGCAGGTTGCATTCTTCAGAAATGCTGCATGACAGACCGTCTCAATATTCAAGGAATTCTCGCGGTCATTGTCGCTGCAGTTGCCTTTTCAAGTAAATCGATCTGGATTAAACTGCTCTATCAGGAAAACCTCAGCACAATTCAAATCTTAAAATGGAGAATGCTGATTTCTTTTCCTGCCTACCTGTTGTGGATTTTCTATGTAAGAAAAAGCTGGCTGAACCTGCAGTCCCGGGAATGGTTACTGATTACTGCTTGCGGGCTGCTGGGCTATTATCTAGCCAGCTATCTCGATCTGGCCGGCCTGCAGTATATCTCTGCGGGCCTCGAAAGGCTGGTTCTGTTTACCTACCCCGGTTTTGTTCTCATCTTTTCTTTTTTCCTGTTCAAGAGAAAGATTCAGTTGCGCCAGTATCTGGCCCTTGCCATTGCCTATCTGGGTCTGGCAATCATCATGCAACACCAGAACAGAGAAACATCAAATCTGCTTCTGGGTATCGGGTTGGTACTGGGCTCTTCTCTCACCTATGCCGGTTACCTGGTGGGAATGGAGTCTCTGCTCAAAAAGCGCCCTGCTATCATGATTGCTGCCTGGTCGATGATTTTTTCAACTGTCGCCACTATGATTCATGCTGCGATTGCCGGGCCCCATCAATTACTGATCATTGAATCTTACAGCTCGAATGCCTGGATATTGCTGTTCATACTGGCGGGATTTTCAACGGTATTGCCAAATTTTCTACTGGCATTTGGTATATCAAAAATTGGCTCAGACAATACAGCAATTATTGGAACTCTGGGACCCGCATCTACTCTGGTTCTTGCCTACTTTTTTCTCAATGAGCCGATGGGTTTTATAGAAATTACAGGAACCGGTCTGTTCATCTATGGTATTTTTGTCTTGAAAACGCCAGTAAAAAGTCACTCTTAACAGGAACCTGCTGTACAATTTATGTTGCCTGCAAAAGCTACACCACGATGGTACATCGACGCATTTTTTTACCTGTTCTGATAGTTTCCTTTTTTGCCGCGAGTTTCGGAATTGTTTCGGCACTTCTCTACTCTAATTCTAAAAATACTGAAATTGCTTTTGGTCATGAACTGCAATCGGTAGCACAGGCAATCGCAAAAGATATTGAACCTCAAGAATATTACAGTTTGTTTTTTAATAAAAACGGTGAATTGCGGGATTTACAAACCGCACCGAGCTCCCCAGTTTTTGAGAAATATAAAACCAAACTCATGCAGTTTCGCAAAACTTTCGACCGCTTAAATCTGCAACACGACAATTTGTACACATTTATTGTACCCCCAGATTTACAAACCCAAAGTTTGTACTGGGGCATCATGACCCACTCTGTCCCCTTTACCGGTGAAACCTATAAGGCGACAAAAACTATTCGAAATGTAATTGAAAATAAGGTCGCAGCGTTCAGTGGTATTTACCTGAGTACAGCCTCGAATAAAGAATGGGTCTCAGGCTACGCTCCCATCGTTTACCAGAACAAAGTTATTGGGGTTGTTGAAGTTGCCCGGGAAGTGAGCGAAGTAATTCAGGAATCAGAGAAAAATATTATTCTACCGATTGCCATATCATTGGGAATCATTTTACTGTTTCTGATTGCCCTGGTTGTGATTCTGTATTTTGCGAAGGGACTTGAACAAAAGAACGCTGAACTGAAAATTGCTTTCGAGAGAATCAACCTCTCTGAAACTCTGTATCGGCATCTTTTCAACTCGGGCAGCAATATTCACTTTGCTCTCAATGAGAAATTAGAGATGATTTCTACCAATACAGCTTTCTCTCGTGAATTCAGGTTTTCCTGTGATTCTAAAACTCATCAGAGTTTTCTCGATCTACTTAAGAATTTAACACCCGAATCACAGGCCCAGAGTATACTGAATACGGGTTTTACGGAATCCAGTATTCGGGCACTCAAGCGAGCGGGACAAAAATTTGAATTCACATCGACCCTCGTTTCTGGTGCTACCAACGAAGCAAAAGATTTTCAAATTATTATCGAAAAAGTACAGGACGCGGGGGAAGTTGCATTTCTGGGAAAAGCCATCAGCCTTGGTGAATCAATGGTTGCCGGCCTGCTTGCCCGTCAGAAAGCAAAATACGTTCTGCAAAACTCACTGGTACACACCGAGCACCTTGCCAGTCATCTGGCAACTCTCGCCCGAAAATTTTTAAGTGAAGACAAGTCCATAGTCCTCAGGATCGTATTGCGCGAGATGCTGATCAACGCCGTCGAGCATGGGAACCTGGAAATTTCTTTTGATGAAAAAACAGAAGCAATGATCAAAGATGAATACTTTGATATGCTTGAGCTGCGTAAAACATCACCCGTTTACTCAGATCGTAAGGTGATTATAGATTCACTGATTTCAGCAGAAATGATCGCCTTTCGCATTACCGATGAGGGTAAGGGCTTTGACCATAAAGGAATGCTAGAGAAACTGCAAAATGAGTCCAATGAGACTTCACATGGCAGGGGCATTGTGATGACCGTGGCAGAATTTGATGTGGTTCGCTACAATGCCAAAGGGAACTCAGTTACCCTGGTCTTACACTTAAAAAAACACTAATTTGGGCTGGATAATCAGACTTTATAGAAGCTTGATATTGCTTCACATACCTGCCGAATCTCATCTTGCGTTATAAAGGGATGAATCGGTAAGGCAAGAACTTCGGTGCATGCATGTTCTGCAACCGGGAAATCTCCGGCTTTATAGCCGAGATATTGAAAACAAGGCTGTGTGTGCAACGGCGTAGGGTAATAGATCATATTTCCGATTCCTGCTGCATCGAGATGCGCTTTCAGGGCATCCCGCTTGCCTTCTTTTACCCGAACGACGTACTGGTTATATATATGCCAGTTGTCTTTCTTCTCAATCGGTTGTTCAAGCTGATTTTGCTCTATTTTTAAGTCGGCAAAGTTTTTCGCATAATAAGATGCATTTTTTCGGCGCATTTCATGCCACTCAGGAAGATATTTCAACTTTACGGACAAAATTGCAGCCTGCAGAGCATCAATGCGAAAATTGCCGCCTACCTCGAGGTGCTCATAGCGGTCTTTCATACCATGCACCCGCATGCGGATTGCTTTTTCCCGTAAGTCTGGACGTTTAGAAATGAGCATACCTGCATCGCCAAATGCGCCCAGATTTTTAGTAGGGAAAAAAGAGATTGAGGTAAAATCACCAAAATTTCCTGAGACAATATTTTTATGACGGGCGCCCATTGACTGACATGCATCTTCAATTACCGGCAAATCATGACGATTGGCTATTTCCATAATCGAAGTCATATCTGCCAATTGACCATATAAATGCACCGGCATAATCCCAGCGGTTTCTTCTGAAATTGCATCTTCCAGTTTAGAGGGATCTAAATTATAGGTTTCTGGCTCAATATCAACGAACTTTACTTTCAGGCCTGCCCGGGCAATTACCCCGGCTGTGGAAAAAAAGGTGTAAGGCGGGCAAATAAACTCTTTCCCTGCATCTATCTCTAAAGCCATCAGCGCCAATAATTGCGCATCTGTACCGGAAGAAACACCCAATGCCAGATCATCGGGACTGAGTTCAAAATATTCTGCCGCAGATTGCTCAAAATCACTGACGACTTTCCCCAGTATAAACTGGCTGCCTTCGATTACAGGCTGCATTGCAGCCTGTATTTCTGCCAGCAGCGGCTGGTTTTCGCGAGTCAGATCGAGCAGAGGTACGGGCATTAAAGCAGATTGGCTTCTTGCAGCATGGCGCGAACGCCTTTTTTCCGCATGGTTCTCAATGCCCGGGTTGATAAGTTGACTGTAACCCAGCGTTTTTCTTCTTCAAGATAAACACGCTTACGCTGAACATTTGCCTTGAATACTCGACGGGTTTTTTTATGAGAATGGCTTACATTATTACCGGTTGCGGTTCCTTTTCCGGTCAGTTGACATTTTCTGGGCATAGAATTCTCCTTACTTAAGCCGCCAAACTGCAATTTTACAATACACCGTCAATCTTTTGCCTTCATTTCACAGAGACTTCAGTAGTAACGATGTTACGTCATCGTCCCAAACTTTTGATTTGCGCAGATTAACCATTTCTTCGGCCATATCGCGCAATTTTCCCTCTGTATTGCCCAGAAAAAATTCAGATACAAACGCAAAGGCTGCATTTTCGGTTTCATCGACACCAGGGTCTTCTACCAGACCGTCGGTATACAAAAGCAATCGCTCTTCTTTTTGCAAAGTCACTTTGGTTTCATCATAGGTTGCCGATGACGTGAGCCCGAGAATCGGTCCGGTTATTTCAATAAACTCTATGGCCCGGCGGTTTATTTTCAGCGGGGGCGGATGACCTGCGCAGGCGATTGTGGCCTCTCGATTCGATGGGCACCATAGTACGACCAATGCACTGACAAATCGAAAAGATAAATGCGGATGCAATAAACGGTTCATTTCCTGCAAAATCCCGCCCGGTGAGTGGGAAATACCGTATGCTTCGATAAACGACAAACGCACAGAAGATGCATCGAGTGCGGCGGGCAATCCGTGGCCCTGTACGTCTGCCAGCACAAATAATACCCTGCCGTCGGCAAGATATTCGATTGTATAGAAATCGCCACCGATGTCGCGTAACGGGATATAGAGGGAATCAACTGCCAGATTCTGAATTTCTGCAATCTTATCTGGCAGCAGGCGGCGATGAATCTCCCTGGCATGGCGGTACTCGGTTTCCATCATTTTTAATTCACGACGGCTTTGTAATTCAGTCTCCCGCATCTCCCGGTATTTGCTGCTCAAGGCAGAGGCAAATAGAATCGCCTGAATTACAACAGCATAAGTAATAAGATTGCGCATGAAGAGGTTCGCCTCAAGAATGCCATAGTTCATTAAAATATAAGGAGGCAGGCAGGCCAGAAAGACTATCCATCCGCCAATATAGAATTTTGAATAGCGAAGTTTGTTGTTATAGAACTGGATTAAAAGAATCGCCAAGACCGTCAAAGTTGTCAAGATTATCATTGTGTTCGCAAATTGCATCCCAATCGCATACAGCCCGAATAAAAACAATGTCGAACCGGCAAGAGATACTATCGAAATGATTTTCATAACCTTCGACAGAATCCCTTTGAATATATGCAGATAGCGGCGATGAAATTCAACCACCCCTGAAATTGCGGTGGTAATGGATATTCCGAGTGCTGCATTCGTCACAGAAACCGGTAAACTGAAAAATTCACCGGGCAGACCATATACCGTGAACAGATAAACAGCCGAGATTGTTATGTTCAGTGCGAAAAGAAAGAATAGCAGATCTCCAGAGATTTGCCTGAAGATAAGAGATAACACTACGAGACAGCCCAATAAACCGAATAATATCCCTAACCCGAACAGACTTAATCTTTCCTGGGTTAAAAAAGATGCAGGACTGTAAAGATATATCGGCAGCTGATAAGAACTACCCTGCGAAACATAACGCAGATGAATCTGGTTCAAGCCGGGTTTCAGCATTAATTTAAATACAGCATTACGAAAACTTGTTGCTCTTTGATCTTTTGGAACTGCCTCCCCTGCAATAGAAATTACCTCACCGGTTTCAGGATTTAATAATTGAACAAGATCTAACCAGGGGGTAACCGATTCTAGAAAGTATTCACTGGCCTTCACCCCGGTGAACTGAATATCACACTTTAAGTGTACGGGAGAATTCTGATAACCCAGATTAATTGTATTGAAAGTATTTTTAGTCCATCGTAATGGTGTCTGGCTCTCATTTGCCCAGGAACAGGAGCGGGCAAGATTTTCATCTGAAAAAGATTCATCAACAGTAATCGCTGCTATACTGACATTCGAAAAAAATGCAGAAAAAAACAGGAATGCTGCTTTTCTTGATGACATTTCATCCATTACTTGTATTTTGTTATTGCGTCAAACTTAATTTTTTATCGACGTGTTTAGTAAGAGATTTTTTTTTGTGTATGAATAACCTTCGCAATGAAATCGTATTTTTTATCAATAAAGAAAAGGTGGTTGTTGCCGGCGAAGATGCTTTTCTACCGCTCAGCTCATTTCTGCGATATCGAAAAAATCTGACCGGCACAAAGGTGGTTTGCTCCGAGGGCGATTGCGGGGCCTGTACTGTGATCTTAGGCTGGCTCGATGAGAACAGAAAAATTCATTATACGATGGTTGACTCCTGCATACAATTTGTTTTTCAACTGGACCTGTGTCATGTAATTACTGTCGAAGGTTTGAACCTGAACAATGAATTGCATCCTGTACAAAATTCGATGATACGCCATTTCGGTTCCCAGTGTGGTTTCTGCACCCCCGGGATCGTGATGGCGTTGACCGATCTTACCCTCAAGCAGAAATCTTTTAACGCTCCAGAGATACAAGAAAAACTGACCGGTAACCTGTGCCGCTGCACCGGCTATGAACCTATTGTCAAAGCGTCTCTAGCCTTGAATGATGAATCGATGCCCGACCTGCTCTCATCTCTCGACTCGGCTGAAATTGAAAAACAACTGCAACAACTTGCCGACTCAAATGTAATTATTGAATTCACCCAGAATGGTGAGAAGAAAACGGCAATCAAACCGGCAAATCTGGCGGATGCCCTGACTCTCAAGGCGAAGTACCCTCAGGTTCGACTGGTTGCCGGGGCCACTGATTTCGGGGTACAGACGAATAAAGGAAGGGCAAAAGACAAGAATGTGATGTTCATTGCTCATCTGCATGAAATTGGCTATCTCAAAAAAAATGCAGAACAGCTTGAATTCGGTGCAACTGCCAACTGGAGCCGCATTCGGGATTTCTGCCGGTCTGAAATCCCGCAATTTTCTGAGATACTCGATATTTTTGCAGCAGAACAGATACGCAACGCCGCCACGATCGGCGGAAATATTGCCAACGGTTCACCCATTGCTGACTCTCTGCCCGTACTGTTTGCACTGAATGCATCGCTAAAACTTTTATCAGAGTCTTCTGAACGTATTGTACCGATCAATAGTTTCTACCGGGGATACAAACAGCTTGACCTGCAACAAAATGAAATTATCGGCGGGGTAATACTTCCTTTGCCGGTAAAAAACTCTGTATTGCGATTGTTCAAAGTAAGCCGTAGAAAAGATCTGGATATCTCTACCGTAACAATGGCCATTTATCTGGAGATGGATGGGAATAAAATTCAGTCTGCAGCGATTGCAGCCGGTGGTGTTGGTCCGGTTGTTTTAAGACTGCATTCGGTAGAAAAATTTCTAGTTGACCGAACTATTGAACCATCTGTTTTCGAAGAAGCCGCCAGATTGGCTGCTGAAGAAATTTCTCCCATCAGTGATGTGAGGGGCAGCAAAGAATACCGTACTCTTCTCATACAGAATTTACTACAGAAATTTTCACTGGAACGTGAGGCATTGGTTTAATATGGCAAGCAATGGTGTTTATATTCCCCATGAATCAGCAAAAGGGCATGTTACCGGTCAGGCCCACTATATCGATGACCTGCCCCGCCTGCATGCAGAATTGTATGTGGGCTACCTGGGCTCTCCTGTTGCCCATGGAAAAATTTTGTCAATCAACCTGGACAAGGCTAAAAAAATTCCGGGAGTAGTTGGCATATACACGCACAAAGATATTCAAGGTGAAAACCTGTTCGGGCCCATCATTAAAGACGAAAAATTTCTGGCCTATGATGTTACCCATTTTCTCTCTGAACCGATCTGTGTGATTGCCGGTGAATACCCCGAAGCGATTGAGAAAGCAAAGGCTGCCATTGAATTAGAGATCGAAGAGCTCGAGCCGATTTTAAGCATTGATAAAGCCATTGAAAAACAAAAGTTCATTGGCAAAAAAATTAAAATCGAACGGGGAGACACATCAGCCGGCTTTGCCGCCTCTGATCATATTCTCGAGGGCAGTTTTATCACCGGGGGGCAAGAGCAGTTTTACCTCGAATCACAAATTGCCTTTGCCATTCCCCAGGAAGAAAATGATCTGCTGATTTACAGTTCGACGCAAAACCCTACAGAGATTCAGAAGGTTGTTGCAGAAGTCCTGGGGCTGGGACACCATGAAGTTGTCTGTATCTGTAAGCGTATGGGCGGTGCGTTTGGCGGCAAAGAAACCCAGGGAGTACATGTCGCTCTCATGGCAGCTCTTGTAGCCCAAAAAACCCGCCGTCCGGCCCGCTGTGGTTACGACAAAGATACAGACATGAAAGTCACCGGCAAAAGACACCCGTACAAATCATTTTACAAAATGGGTTATTCCCAGGACGGCGAAATCCTGGCTCTGGAAATTGACTATTACTCTGACGGTGGCTGCACAGCCGACCTTTCACCTTCTGTTCTCTCACGAACGTTGATGCATACAGATAATGCATATTTTTTACCAAACATTAGAACAACCGGCCAGATCTGCTACACCAATTTTCCCAGCAATACGGCGTTTCGCGGATTCGGCGGCCCCCAGGGGGTCGCCGCGATTGAAAACCTGATCGAAGAGATAGCCATCCGCCTTGGCAAAGATTCGCTGGAAATTCGCAAAAAAAATTTGTACGGGCCCGGCCGAGAGACCACCCCTTACGGACAGATTGTACGCAACAATATTCTGCCGAATCTAATTGAGCGGCTGGTTACAGAAAGTGACTACCATGCCCGCCTGGCTGAAATTCAAGAATACAACCGCTCATCAAAACTGAACTTGAAGGGAATTGCCTTGACCCCGGTCAAATTCGGGATATCTTTCACAACTAAATTTTTGAACCAGGGAAACGCTCTGGTCAATATTTATACCGATGGCACTGTACAGGTCTCCAGCGGTGGTACAGAAATGGGCCAGGGGCTCTACACAAAACTGAGGCAGATTGTGGCCGATCAGTTTGCAATTCCCGTCGAAGATGTCAAAGTCATGGCCACTTCAACAGAAAAAAACAACAATGCTTCACCGACGGCAGCTTCTGCCGGTACTGACCTGAATGGCAATGCCGCAGTCAATGCCTGTGAAAAGATTCGGGAGCGCCTGGCCGGGTTTGCCGCAACGTTACTTGCCGATCAGGCAGCAGGTATTTCTCCCGAAGCGGCAGAAGTTTGTTTTGACGATGCCCAGGTGTTTGACCGCCGGTTACCCGATAAAAAGATCTCATTCAAAGAACTGGTAATAAAAGCCTACAAAGAAAGAATCAGCCTGGGTGAGCGAGGGTTTTATGCCACCCCCGGCATCGATTTTAACAATGATACGGGAAAAGGAAATCCGTTTTATTATTTTACCAATGGTGCTGCTGTTACTGAAGTATTGATTGATCGCTTTACCGGTGAACTGAAACTCGAAAAAATAGATGTACTGATGGATATTGGCAACAGCATCAATCCCGGTATCGATCATGGGCAAATCACCGGCGGAGTTGTTCAAGGACTCGGGTGGGCCACCAATGAAGCCTTGACCTATAACGAGAAGGGAGAATTACTCTCCCACTCACCTACCACTTATAAAATTCCCGGTATAAAAGACATACCCCTGCACTTCAATGTGAATTTCTTTGATAACCCGGAACACCAGATCAATGTCTTGCGCAGCAAAGCAGTAGCAGAACCGCCTCTGATGCTGGGAATTTCTGCCTTTTGCGCGGTTAAGAATGCTTTGTCTTCTGTTCTTGGTACTTCTGGGGCAAACATCAACCTGCCGGCAACCGGCGAAGAAATTCTGATGGCCTTACAAAAAACGGGCGTGGCCAAAATGCAGAGCTGATCATGCAGGCTTTCTGGGATACGTTCACTGAATTTCGAAAATCAAATAAAAGTTTTGTGATGGTAACCCTGGTCAATGCCAAAGGCTCAGCGCCCCAGGTTCCCGGTGCCCACATGCTGGTCAGTGAACATGGTCTCGAGGCCGGTACAATTGGCGGTGGTAAAGTTGAGCTGAAGGCCATTGAACTGGCACAAAAGATGATGGCAGAGGCGAATCCTGTGGCTCATGTTCAATGGAATCTGAAAAAAGATGTTGGCATGACCTGCGGAGGGAATGTCTCTCTGTTTTTCGAAAACTTTGCCCGCTCGCGCTGGCAAATTGCAATTTTCGGGGCCGGCCATGTTGCTAACGCACTGGTTCCCCTGCTCTTGACTCTCGATTGTGAAATTTTATGTATTGATACGCGTGCAGAATGGCTCAATAAAATGCCTGACTCTGCAAGCTTGCAGAAAATTTGCCGGGAAATACCTGAAGAGATGGTGAAAGAACTGCACCCCGAAACATTTGTCTTGATGATGTCCCAGGGCCATGCTTTTGACCTGCCCGTCCTGATTGAAGTTCTTAAAAATCATGATTTTCCCTATGCCGGGGTAATCGGCAGTAACTCGAAAAGGGCCGTGCTCAAAAAAGAATTGCTTGATAATAATATAGCAGAAAATAAAATAGATTCATTCATTTGCCCCATAGGGCTACCACTTGGGAATTCTACCCCGCCCGAAATCGCAATCAGTGTGTGTGCCCAACTATTACAAAAAAGAGATGAATTGTATCGCGATAATTCCCGATCTGTTGTACGCAAACTCAGCTTGACGATGAATAACGCCCCTTAACGATGACAAATGCAGAGGGTCTTCCCGGGACGCGTTTTATTCTGGCTAGTGCTTTCACTAACCGCATCTGTTTCCTGTGTTAAACTCGGTGAAGATGTCGATGAAGAAAGCTGTCTGCCTGAAATTCTTACTTCAAATATAACGTATACAGGACAGATTCAAACCATCTTCTCTCAAAATTGTGGGAACTGTCATGGCTCGAGCCCGGCAAACGGAGCCTCTACAAGCTATCATACTCTGGCTCTGATTCAGGCAAACCTGCAGGGCAGTCGCAGTGTCTATACCCGTATAAACTTAAGTCCTGGAGCCACCGGGCTTATGCCAACTACCGGTAAGATGGATGCCTGTACTCTGGCAAGAATCTCACGCTGGGAAAGTCTGGGGTATCCGAATTGATTTCTGCTCTGAATGCAATTTTCTGTGAACTGAAAGTTGGCTGGCTAATAAAATATAAAAACCGGAATTTCTACACTCTGTTGAAAGCAGTTTCCGGTGCATTGGTAATCGTCATTGTTGTGGGACTGCAGGCTCTGCCGCTGTATACTGCCCGATCGGGTCGAATCTGTGATAACTGTCATATGAATCCTTTCAAGACAGATAAACAGAATGAATGGCCGAATCCCGAACTGGCCGATCGAAAATGCAATCTTACCTGCTCTACCTGCCATATCGATACAGCCGGGGGCAGTTTGCGCAGAGTGGCAGGGCGCTATTACGCAGCTTCAACTCTGCCGGTCTGGGGCACTGAACAACGCCCCTACTGGGATTCTCAACGATCTTTAACCGCCTACTGGAAAAAACTGACCCAGCCGGCCCCGAAAAAAAACAGCTCCGGAAAAGTATCAGAATCAAAATGGATACCCGACCCTCCGCGAAACCCGGCCCTGCCCGATCATTACCAGACAATGACTAAACCGCCGTTTTGGACAATGGCCGACCCAACTGTGTTTGGCAACCCGATCGGGGCCAAAGCCCTGCCCCGTACCTATGAACCGTTATATGGAGTGTATGGCGGCTTAAACGCCGACCCTTTTCTGGTTTTGAGCGGGAATTTTCGCTGGCTGTATTACAAAACTCCAGATCGGGAAATTTATTTTCCCATGGTAAATGAACTGGGGGTGGCAATCCATCCGGTTGAAAAATTTACCCTTACTGCAACCGGCGGGGTTCTTGGCCAGGCAACGGCTTTCGGTGCTCCGTCGTTGCCGGTGAAAGACAGGTTGTTTATTCGCCAGGCTACCGCGATGCTGCATGAATTTCCTTACCAGAGCTATATCAAAGCCGGGGTTTTTACCCCAGCTTTCGGGGTACGCCATGAAGATCACACCATCCCTACACGTCGCTATTTTGATATGGATTACTCAAGACGCAATAATGCGGTCTATGGGGTTGAGGCAGGGTTGGCACCTAACTATCCTTTTTTATCTGTTTCTGCATTTACCAATATTGGGCGCAACTATGAAGAGACAAATGGCTGGGGTACTTCGGTTAATCTGGGGTGGAGGGATTTACTCTTTGGCGGAGGCATTTCGTTCATGTATAAGAATCGGGATACCTCATTCGGCGGCGATTTTACCGCCGCTTCGCTTGACTACTATTTGAATCTGGGTCGCCTTTTCTTTACTTTGCCGATTACATTCCTTGGTGAATTTTCATTAGGTGAACGTCAACTCAATACAGGCCCTCGACAGATTTATGCGAATTTCATTGAACTCAACTGGCTTGCCTTCAACGGATTTAACGCAAAAGTGAACCATCATTTTTATGACCCCGATATCAAGGTCAGAAACAATGAAAGCGGTCATATTGGTGCGGGGTTTGACTTTACCCCGTTCCCGTTTATTCGTTTAACTTTTGAGTATCGCTGGGCTTGGATCATTCCTGATACTGCATTCTGGCGAACCGGTTCTTTTCTGAACCCTTCTGATCTGCAGTTCAAGGACAATATCCTCATTGTCACTCATGTTTATTTCTGATTTTTGAAACGCTCATAAGCATTGCGTAAAACCGGATTGTTCGGATCAAACTGAATAGCTTTCTCAAAATATGTGCGCGCAGTCTGGGCATCCTGTTCTTTTATTGCAACAATTGCCAGGTTATAAAGTGCTGCCGCATAGCCGGGCCGTAAACTAACAGAAGTTTCTGCATGCTTTTTCGCTTCGACATAGTTTTGTTCTTTCAAGGCAACATTTGACAACCACAACCAGACCTCGGCATTGCCCGAATTAAATTCTGTATAGCGCTGCAAATATGATTTCGCCGTATCTAAACGATTTAACTCACAATGCAAGATACCGGCATTGCGCAGCGCATTCTGGTTCGAGGCATAGATTTCAATTGCTTGTGAGAGAAGATCGGCTGCTTCTACTTTCTCTCCCTCTTCAAGTTTCTGATAAGCACGATTCACAAGTAGCTGAAATTTACCATAGTTGCGATCGGCCTCAATTGCCAGAATCGTGATATCATCATTGGCAGGTACACCATCGACAAATTGATTCAGCTGTGAGAGAATATAGTTCACACTCTCATTAATGCTCATCTTTGAACTGTCGCGAATAGCATCGTCAAATCGGGTATTGCCAAATTCTTCTCCCTCTTTGTTTCTGTATTCAGGAATGCCATCGGTATATAGATAAATTCTATCTCCCGGATCCAGTTTCATGGTCTTTTGTTCGTAGCTGGTTTCTGCTTCTGGCATGGCACCAATAAATAAGCCATCGGTATCGAGTTCATCAATTTTGTTTGTTGCAAAACGCCATACTTTTGCCAGAGGGTGGGATGCATTTGAATAGGAAACATTATGTTCTTCATCGGCGATCAATAAAAATGCGGTTAAGTAGTCTTGAGTGTGGATGGTCTCTGTCAATTGCCGATTTACCTGCCGAAAAATATCTGCCGCTTCTGAAAACTGTTCACTTGCCCTTGCGAAAGACACCTTGGCCATAGTTGTGATAAGAGCAGCGGGCACCCCGTGCCCAGAAACATCGGCGATAAGAATTCCCAGATGACTGCCTTTGACAGAAAAAATATCATAGAAATCTCCTGATACTTTTTCCATCGCCTTCCAATGTGCTGCAAAACGAAGTCCATTCCATTCAGGCAGGGCATGCGGTATGATGCCCTTTTGTATCTCTGAGGCAAAGTCCAGCTCCATTTGAATTATTGCATCTTTATCTTTCAGTTCTTCATTTGCTTTTTGCAGTTCGTTGGTTCTTTCAGCTACCATGTGTTCGAGATTGTGCTGATAACTTCGAATTGTGCGAGCTGTTTCGATGAAACCTGACGATAGTTCCAGAAATTCCCGGTCGAGACTGCGAGGAAAAAGCAATCCATCCCCCCCGTTTCTCAAATCATCTGATGCATTTGAAATTTCTTCCAGAGAGCGATAGATAATATTGAACACCAGATATGCCATAAAACTCGAAGTCAAGATCGCCAGCAGTGAAAAATTCAGAACAGAAAGCATATTCTCCCGATTATAATAGGTCAAAGAATTTGACACCACCAGAGTCATGATCAGCAGCACAATAAACAGAAACAGTTTTAGACGCACAGTGGTGATCGACTTATGTTCAAATTCTACCCCGGCCAGGTGCATCTGCTTTTTCAATTCTGAACGCACTGCACCGGTAGATGACTCAGTCAAGACCAGAGAAAAGCCACCATGAATAAAAAAAGCAATGGCTGCGGCGATCGCGATGCGCAGCATTATTTTGCCGGTCAGAACATCATCAAGAGCGGCAGTAATTAAAATACCGATGAGTGGGGTAAGAATAAAGAATACAGCAGTGACCGCATTCCCAAACGGAACAATAGTCAATTCATGCAGCAAACGCACCATTTTATCTTTGGGAATCTCTGGATCGATAATCAGTTTTCCCTTATCGGCAAGAACATAACGGTTCAGTAATCGCAGACCCTGGGTAATGCCAGAAAAACCTAACCGGTGAAATATTCCGAACATTAGACCATGAAAGAAGAAAGCAGCAATAATCATTGCAAAAGTAGAATACAGCATCATCTGGGTCATGGGAATTTTGACTGCAGAGGCGTAGTATAGAACAAATACAACCACCAGTACTCCAGATACCGCTGCATTGAGTGCAACTGAAGTTCCGTAAGAAAAATTTCTGGTTACCCAGATGACAATGGCATTGCTTATTTTTTTCAAGGATACTCTTCTATTTTATTTCGAGAAAAAGATAATTGCGTTTATTCTCTTTAACACTTACCTGAAATCCGCCTGGTTTATCGAGTAATCTGTCTGCCAGGACATCTGCATTTCCTTCAAATTCTATTTCAAGCTGGGCAACCTGACCAGAAATGCTTTTTCGATTTACATTTTTTACCCCGCGCAAGGTAAGAAAATGTTCTCGAATTTTTTTAATCCCTTCAAAATCAAGTCCATTGATCGTTACCGAAATCTGATTTGCTTTTGCGGTCTGCCATTGTTTCATGATATCGTTGATAATAGAATTAGCAACTTTATCTCCTGAAATCTTGGCAGCCCGCCCTGCACCTACTTCAGGTTGAATGTGTGCAGAGGCCCCGCTTTCTCTGCTTGAGGTCAGCACGCGACCTGTCGAGACTTCAATTACTCTGATATTCAAAGAAGACTGTATGGAGTTCAAAGAACTGCTTTGAATTTTTCCATTGTTCATCAACTGGCTTTCACCTATCAGAATAAATTCTGCGCCGGTTCCCTGGGCGAGATTTGCCGCAGAGGATGCGTCGCCTGCAATAGCTGAACTTAATAACCTGCTTTCTTTTTGCAGGATACGATTCGTTTCTGCTGCATCTACGACAGGAAATCCTTTGGCAGAAAATATTTTTTCAAGCTCTGTCTGCGCATATGCTGCAGTAACCGCTTTCCCATCAAATGTTTCTTTCAACGCAAATAATAAGCGAGGTCTACCCTGATTTTCAACAGCCCGTAAGATTGCATCTTCGAGTTTTGCTTCACTGACTTTGGCCTGAATTGTGACCTGATATTCAATTTCTGAGACTGCTTTTTGGGAAAGTATTGTATAATTTTCAATGTATCCGTCGGTATCCTGGCGAACATAAACTCCCAGAGATTCTCCGTCGAGAACCTCTGCTCTACCACGAATCAAGGAGCCCAAAACCTGGGCAACTGCAGCCCGTTTTGCATCCATAAGCGCATCATCTTTTGCTTTACCGATCTCAGAGTTTACAATTGTCCCGACACCGGTTGCTGTTGTCATTCCCTGCCCGGCCGTGGATGCATCGGGCTGCGCGGGCCCTGTGGTCTTGCAATGGCCAGTCAAGAATGCAAATGAAACCAGAATTGCATAAAGATTTCTGCTCATACATACACGCGATCGTTGTTCACGGTTTCGTCAAACTTTTTTTCTGGTTCAGGAGTTCCGGCTATGGAAAACCATAGCCGGTTCCTTGTTAAGGAATTCCACAATGCTATGGAAATCCCTGGCAAGTTTATTGTTACGGAATTCCACAATACTATGGAAAACCGTAGCCGGTTCCTTGTTCTGGAATTCCACAATGCTATGGAAATCCGTAGCCGGTTTATTGTTACGGAATTCCACAATGCTATGGAAAACCGTAGCAGAAGATCAAGAGATCAATCTACGAGAGATTGTATAAGCCAGCATTGCCGCTGAAGCGGCAACATTGTAGCTTGTAATTGGGCCATTTTGCGGCAAACTTACTGTTTCTGTGCAACGTTCTGTAGTCAATCGAGACAGACCGTGCCCTTCAGAACCAAGTACCAGAATCACAGGCGGGCTGCCTGCATGCAAAATGTAACGGGAGAGAATTTCTTCCACATCGGGAGCGTTGACATCCGCTCCCAGAATAATTGTATCAGGATTTTTTCGGGAAAGTTCTAACAGTAGACCTGGTATCCCTCCGACTGTTAATACTGGTAGCCATGCCAGTGCGCCTGACGAGGCTTTCATTGCAGTCGCCCCGAGGGCCGCAGAACGATGTCGGGTAAAGACAAGCCCTCGGACCCCAAGACCCAGCGAGGTACGGGCGATCGCCCCCACATTGCCGGGATCTTCCAGTTCTTCCAGTGCGATAAACAGCCCACTTTGGGACTCAAAAAGCTCGTCCTTTTCGAGTACCGGCATTTTAAAAATCGAATTCAACAAGATTCCCTGGTGACCATCATGGCCCGCCATTTGAGATAACTGAGAAAATTCTGTTTTTTCAGAAAGAATACCTGCCTGTCGGCACAGGTTTTCCCAATCTGGGTCATCTTTTTGATCTTTTCGAGAGATCAACAGCCGACCTGTGATGTTTTTGCCTTGTGAAATAACGTTTGTTAAGATCTGCTCTACAGCATGCCTGCCGAACCAGATATCCGGAGAATCATTCCCAGAGGCTTTAGTCTGCGTCGATGGCTTCTTGTCGAAAAATCTCTTACCGGCCCGCTCTGTGGGGCCGGCTGAGAAAGATTTTGAGGGTGAATGCTTATTCCCGCTATACCGGGATGTTTTCTTAGACATTTTATTAATTTCGGGCAGACTGGATTTGAACCAGCGACCACACGCCCCCCAGACGTGTGCGCTACCACTGCGCCACTGCCCGTTTTCACGAGTTCTTATTATGAGAATGTGGCGTCAAGCTGCAAAATCGAGAGCCTCGCGATAAAAACTGCCGTTTTTAGCTTTGACAAACTGTCTCAGGTTTATTTATTTTTAGGTCGAATGACAATGCATGAACAGTCCGGGTTCTATCGCTGCCAGTGTTGCGGCAAGATTGTCGATCGAATCTTTCAAAAAGGCTACTGCCGGGATTGCCTGGTTACAATGTTCAAACCCTTGCGCTCGATTCTCGATGAAAATCATGCCTCCTTACAGGCAAAAGCCGGGGATTTTAATTCATGAACCAAAATCTGCTGCCAGAACAGATTTCAGCAAACCTCGGACCAATTCTAAAGACCACAAGACTGCATGGTGGCGATATCAACTCGGTTTATCACCTGAAAACTGCAGACAACGATCTTGTATTGAAAACCAATGACTCTCCCCTACCTGGCATGTTCGAGGCAGAGGCCAAAGGTCTGGATTTGTTGAGAGATGGCGGATTACCGGTTCCGAAAGTCATTGATTTCGGGACAGAATTTTTACTGCTGGAATATCTGCCTGCCGGCAAGCATGATCCGGAAAATGCAGGTCATAGACTTGGCAAACTGCATGCAAAGCGGGTATCTACCCCCGGGCTGGATCATGATAACTACATTGGCATACTGCCCCAATCGAACAAAAATCCTGAAAACCTGAATTGGGCCAACTTCTATATTGAACACCGTATTCGAGCCCAGTTGCGTTTGCTGCAGAAAAGTCGAGGCTTAGCTGCTACAGAAATCAAGTTCTGGGACGGATGGATTTCTAAACTGGAAACTTATCTCACTAAAGATGTACCCCTCGCACTTCTGCACGGCGATCTTTGGTCAGGCAATCTTTATTATGCCCAATCTGGAGCATTCTTTATTGATTGTGCAGTATATAACGGCGACCCCTATGTTGATCTGGCCATGACTACACTATTCGGGCGTTTCCCATCTTCGTTTTACGAAGCATACAAGGAAATTCATTCTATGCAAGACTTTCATATTTTTGAGCAAATATACCATGTCTATCCTTTACTGGTACATGCGAATCTTTTTGGCGGTTCCTACTATCATTCTGCACGGGAATGTGCCGCGAGGAGCCTGCATGTCTGATCTTAAACGAGCGGTAATTTTTGACCGCGACGAAACCCTTAATTTTGACCCCGGTTACATCAATGACCCTGATCATTTTCAACTCAAACCGGGAGTAACCACCGGTTTACGCACATTGCAAAAAATGGGCTACAAGATTGCCGTCGCCACCAACCAGGCTGGTATTGCAAAAGATAAGATTACAGAAGAACAGCTCGAAAAGGTGCATGAAAAAATGGATGAACTGCTCGCCCAGGCAGGGGTTACCATTGACGGTCTTTTCATTTGCAAACATAAAGATGAAGATGAATGTGACTGCCGCAAACCCCGCAATGGTTTAATGATTCAGGCGATACGCAAACTCAATCTGGATGCAAAAACCACCTGGGTAGTCGGAGATCGCCACCGCGATTTACTGGCTGGCGCAGACCTCGGTATGCGCGGAATTTTACTGCCGGGAAAAGATACTGAAGAAGGCATAGCACCTCCCAATCTTGTTTTTTCTGCCAAAGATTTTACAGCTGCTGTCAGTTTCATATTAGAATCTGATTTTAATTATCTACAGTCCCGCAAAATATTTTCGAGTTACAAAGATACTGCTTTTCAGCTCTGGTTACAAGAGCGTCGAACAAACGCCAGTTCTGTGGTAACTACAAATGGCGTATTTGATCTCTTGCATCCCGGCCATGTTCAGTATTTATACCAGGCTTCTCGTCTGGCCGAGATTTTTATTCTAGGTCTTAATTCAGACCGCAGCGTGACAGCACTCAAAGGACCAACCCGTCCGGTAAATAAATTTGATGACCGTGCTTTGGTTTTATCTGGTTTTGATTTTATTGATGCAATTGTTCAGTTCGATGAAGATACCCCCGAAGAATTTTTACAGGTTGTTCAGCCTCAAGTGCATGTAAAGGGCGGCGATTACACGATCGATTCTCTGCCAGAAACCCGGGTTGTACAATCTTTCGGGGGCGAGGTAATCATTCTCCCCTTTCGCCAGGGTTACAGCACAACTTCAATCTTAAAACGTGCTTCGCACGATCTCTGAAACCCGGGCTTTCGCTATACCATCTTTGAACTGCACTTGAATTTTATCTTCTCTTTGAAGCTCTTCAACAGAGCGAATGAGGGCTTTGTTTTTATAACTCAAGGTAAACCCCCTATTCAGAGTTTGCAGGGGTGAAAACGCTAGGAACTTTTCTTTCAAATTTTGAAAAGCAGTATTTTTTCTTTCCAGAGCAACACCAAATAGAGAGTCAAGATCTCTCAACGATCGGAACCTGATTTTCCATTGGTTAAAACTTTCAGTGCCGGCATTGGCCATTCGATTGACTATATCCTGTAACATCATATACCTGCCCTGAAAAAGTGCATCCGGCATTTGCCAGATTGTGCGGGATGTGACAGATTGCAGGCGGGATGTGAACATCTCGACCTTCCGGTTTAAATGATGACGCATCACTTCGACTACGTCATCGAGTCTTTCCAGTTCTACCTCTTTCTCAGGTACAATTTTTCTGGCCCCATCAGTCGGGGTTGAAGCAGCAAGGTCAGCCACAAAATCACACAGGGGAGTATCTGTCTGGTGACCAATTGCAGAGACAATAGGAATTCGGGATGTCGCAACGGCACGACAGATTGCTTCATCATTAAAGATGGCCAGATCTTCAAAACTTCCGCCGCCCCGGGCAAGCAGTATCACATCTACCCCCCATTTCTCCTTACCCGCTTCTTCAATGGCTCGTACAATCGTCGCAATACCTGCCTCGCCCTGCATGGTAGCCGGGAAAACATATGTAGAGAAACCGGGAAAGCGTTCCCGAATTTGCCGAAAGATATCTTCGAGAGCAGCCGACCCCTCGGCTGTCACTATCCCAAGGCGGCGTGGCAAAACCGGAATTGGTCGACGACGAGCAGGATCAATCAAACCTTCCTGTATCAATTTTGCTCTGGTGCGTTCTATTTTCGCAATCAGGTCTCCGAGACCTAACTGTTCAATGGCATTGATATTGAGATTGTAGGTTCCCCCCGCATGGTACACACGAATAGAACCACGAATGAAAACCTCCATTCCCGATTTCAACTGAAAGGCAGGCCGAATTCTCTGCAGAGTCGAACGCCACAACGTGCACTTGATAATGGCCCGTTCCATTACAGGCAACCTCGCCGAATCTTTATCTGCCAGAGTCAGATAAATGTGCCCAGAAGAATGCGCCTTGCAGTCGATGATTTCGCCTGCCACATTGACCTGGTTCAGTTCCTGTGTATTCAGGCTTTCTTCAATCTGGCGAGAAAGCTCCCGAACAGTTAAAAAGTTTTCTGTCATTCCCGTTTAAAATTTCTGGCCAGTTCCTGACCTTCTTTTTCATTTACTCTGAGCAGTAAAATAATACCGGGGATGAACAGCGCACACAGAGAAAGTAATCCGGCCTGGGCTGAACCGGTGACTTTGGTAATCACAGCTACCAGCAAGGGCCCAAAGAAGGCTGCAAATTTACCGAGCATATTGTAAAATCCGAAGAATTCGCCTGCCATCTCTGCCGGAACCAACCTTGTATACATCGACCGGCTCAATGACTGTACCCCACCCTGTACCGTGCCGATCAAAAAGGCCAATGCAAAAAACTGATTGATTTGAAATCCGAAAACTAACCAGGGCGCAGGTGGTGATGGGTTCTCGACCCCTGCCGGAGGTGCAGGTATGGAATAGGCAAGAAAGGTAACCCCGATATAGACCAGCAATGCTATCACGATCATCGGTTTGGGTCCGGTCTTTTGGCCAATATAGCCAAACAGCCAGGCAAACGGGAATCCCACAAATTGTACCAGCAAAAGTGCAGTTATCAGGTTGGCCGTGCTGAAACCAAGGCTTTGCCCAATTTTGACAGCCATGGTAATGATTGTATCAACCCCATCGATGTATAACCAGTAGGCGATAAGAAAAGCGAACAAGACCTTCAGTTTTCGAATCTCTTTGAGGGTATTTTTTAATTGCCGTAAGCCTTTGCCAACCGCTGCTGCAAAGGGAATCTCAGGCTCATTGGAATGTTTCTCTTTGACCCGAAAGGCGAGCGGCAGTGAAAAAAGGCCCCACCAAATTGCTACCGAAACAAAACTCAATTTCACTGCAAACGCCTTTGCTGAAGAAACAGCATCATCGGCCAATGTAAAAACTGCCGAAAACTCGACTGGTGCCTTTTGAATTGCCATGACAATTTCTGACGAGCCAGATAGAGACTTGACTGCAGTAGTCAGGGCTGCTATATCACTGACCGTACCTGCCTTCTGCATATCTTCTAAAGTAGAGAGCAGGGTTGTAATTTGTCCGTCGATAAAACCAAACCACTGCGGCTGCAAGGTCATGAGAACATTGAGGGTAAACAGCACCCCGCCTCCCAGATAGCCCAGAGAAAAACCCAATGCAGACAGAAAGTCTACATCGTCATCATCCGAAACATCCATCAACAGGGAGTTGTACAATGAGTCACCAGCCCACCAAAGAATCAATGAAACAACATAAATACCCGCGGCAACCGGCCAGCTGCCTTTCTCGACAAAAAAGAAACTTGCTGTCGCCAAAGCTCCCAGCCATGCAAACATGAGCAGCGCTTTTTTTCGCAGCCGGCCCTTATCTGCAATTGCACCTATAACCGGCGAGAGTAAGGCAATGGTGAATGTGCCGACAGATGAAGAAATGCCCAGCCAGAAAGTACTGTCGACATGCGATACCCCGGCACTCCAATAGTTGCCAAAGAAAATAGGAAAAAAACCCGCTACCACTGTAGTGGCATACGCAGAGTTTGCCCAGTCATAAAGAGCCCATGAGAGAGCTCCTTTTTGCAATTTTATTTTTGCCATATTCCCAGAGACCGAATGCCTGCACTCTGGCAACGCTTTTTCTCAAATCATGCTTTGGGGGCCAGCCCCTTCTTATAAAAATTCAAAGCTCTTTCCCGGGCAAAAGTATGTTCAACAATTTTTTTCGGGCAGGCGGATGGATTCTGCACGTACTCAGGTGCCCATTTTGCAACATAGGCAAGCTGGGTATCAAACTTCTGCAGCTGCCGGTTGGGGTTAAAGATTCTGAAATAGGGTGCAGCGTCGGTACCGCAGCCTGCTGCCCACTGCCAGCCGCCTACATTAGAAGCAAGTTCAAAATCTAATAGATAACGGGCAAACCATCTCTCGCCCAGTCTCCAGTCTGTAAGAAGGTGCTTAGTCAAAAACGACGCGGTCAGCATGCGAACCCGATTGTGCATGAATCCGGTTGCTACCAGTTCCCGCATTCCGGCATCGACCAGAGCATAACCGGTTTGACCTCTGCACCATGCAGCAAATTCTTCACTCTCTCCCCGCCAGATCAGGTTATCATATGATTCACGAAACGATGAATTCACTGTATGAGGAAAATGCCATAAGATCATCATATAGAATTCACGCCATATCAGCTCATTGAGAAAGGTTGAATTTTCCTGAGCAGCAAGATTCACGAGCGTGCGTATCGATAATGTACCAAATCGCAGATGCACTCCCAGTCGAGAGGTGCCGACAATGCCCGGAATATCCCTGGTTTCATGATAATGCTGCAGAATACTGCGCCGAATAGACCGGGCGGGAAATTCGAATTCAGAAAACGAAAAGCCAAGCCGCTCTGGCTCGGGCATTGGCTGCGGTTCGAGTGTAAAAAACAGTTCTGCTCTGCTTTCTGATTTGTAGGCAGAGAGTCCTTCCCGGCTAAAATGGTCTAGCCACTTACGGGAATAAGGTGTAAAAACAGTGTACGGAGATCCGGAGTTGTTCAAGATCTCATCTTCTTCAAAAATTACCTGATCTTTGAATAACTGCAAGTTCCCCCCTTTTTGGGCAAGAATCTTGCGAATTCGGGCGTCCCTTTCGATTGCGTAAGGTTCATAATCTTTATTGGCATAGACATGAATAATTTTGAATTGTTGACACAACTCATGCCATACCATTTCGGGGTCGCCATGCAAGACAAGGATATCACTTTTGATTTTCTGCAACTGTTCTTTGAGATTTTGTACAGCGCTGTAAATAAATGCTACCCGTTTATCGTCTTTATCGAGCAGGTTAGACAAAATCCGCGAATCAAAAATAAAAACAGGGATAATGCGAAGCCCTTCTGCTTCGGCAAACTGCTTGGCGGCAAATAAAGCTGCATTGTCCTGCAGTCTCAAATCTCGTCGAAACCAGAAAAAAACGACCGGTAATTTAGCCGCCTTGTCGAGAAATTCAGATTGTATGGTAGTATTCTGCATTTATAGTTGTTGTTCTCCGCACAATGGCTTATCTTTCGAAAATGAAAATTTACACAAAAACCGGTGATAGCGGCCAAACTTCGTTGTACTCGGGCGGAAGGGTACCCAAAAACCATCTGCGACTCACCATACTTGGCTCTCTCGATGAGCTGAACAGTTTTCTTGGTGCTGCAGTTTCCCATTGGCCTCAGGACCAGAAATTAAAACCGTTGAGAGAAGATATTTTAACCACGCAGAACAGAGTATTTGATCTTGGTGCACAGTTTGCCTGTGCGGATGCTGCGGTTATGGCGAAACTGCCCAGACTGATAGAAGACAGTGATATTCAGTTTCTCGAACAGAGTATTGATCAAATGGAAACCGAGCTTGAACCGCTTGTCAATTTTATTCTACCCGGTGGTCACCAGGCAGCAGCCCAACTGCAGATTGCCCGTTCTGTATGTCGGCGAGCGGAACGGGAAGCAACAGAACTCGAAGACAAAACCGGGCTACAAAAGGGATATGTTTATTTGAATCGGCTTTCAGATTATCTGTTTGTTGCAGCGCGGTTTGTTAATCGCATTACCGATTTTGCCGAACCTCAATGGCGTAAAGCTTAATCGTCAATAAATGCTGTAAAATAAAAATGCAGCAAATCAGTTTGCTGCCTCTTTTTCATCGTCGTGATTAAAATCGGTATCTACCCCGTAAACCCGGGCTTCGCCAACAAGTTCGGGATATTCCTGACGAAAGGCTTCTATTACAGTTTCGGTGAGATAAATTCTCGCCTCCTGGCTGATGGGGAAAAATATATCGACAAAATCGCCTCGTTTTGTCTTATTTGACGGCATGCCCACAAAAATACCTTTTTTGCCTTTCACTATCCGCAGATTTTTAACAACGAATGTGTCTCCCAAAGTGATGTGTGCATAGCCAATTGTGTTTTTGCCATCACTTCTTGCATAGACCTGAGTTTTCGTGATCGGTACCATTTTTGATTCTCCTGCCGTTTACTATTGTATTTTTGAGATAAAAGTGCCAAAAAAGATCATAAATTGTCCTGAAAAGTATGTTGTCAGAATTAAGAATTGTGCAGCCTTAAATCGTGAAACAAATTTATCATATCCCAAAACTGCATCTGAAAATGCAAATAGTAAACTGCCAACGATAAAATATATCTGATTAGTTTGTAACGATGTTACGACCATTAGAGAGATTGCTGTGACATACAACAGAATAGGAAAAGCATACTTTTTCTTATCATTTTTTATGGCAGCTCTCGAAACAAAGCCACCATACACAGCAGCAACTGAAAAAACAGCAATTTCTGAAAATCCTATTCTGAACTCTGAAATCTGATGAAAGGCCAAAACATATAGAATGTGCCCGATCAGAAAAAAAACCAGACCGACCAGAAACAGTTTTTCTTTCAACAGTGCGAGATCACCTAATAATCCGAACAGGAGCCCGCCAAAGATTGCCCAATGGAAAAACCCGCTTTGCTGATTACCTGAGAAAATTTCAAGCATTGCAACAGCCAGTAGCAGCAATAACGGCAATGGTTTAGTGAATTTATAAGTGTTGATTGAACGATAGCGGGAAAATAACGCAGCGCAACAAAAGACAATAAAGACAAACGTCAGTACATTCAAGGTCATGACGAGCTACTTTGCTTTCTTTACCAGATTTTCAAGACTTTTAATCTGGCTCAATACGATAAATTCTTTGAGAGCTTCCCGGTTATGCACTTCTTTGAGACTGGCTGCAAGATTGGTTGCTGAGTTTTCAAGATTCTCAATCAGTTGAGTTGGCAAAAACGGATGAACTTTTTTCATCATTTGAAATATCTTTACTGCCCTTTTGCCTGCTTCCCGCTCAACAAATTCTCTTGCCTCTTTTCGCGCCGGCCCTATCTTCAAGTTCCAGTTTTCTTCAAGCTTATCAAGCGCTTTGCTCCCATTGCCTAAACCGGCAATTTTAGCCTCTGCAGCACGCAATCCGTTCAGCCATTCTTCATTATTAAACGGTTGATTATCTTCGAGAGTATCTTCGAGAGTATCTTCGGGCTCTATACTTTTCGAGCTCTCTTTTTTATGTAAAACTGCTTCATCTGCTGGGAGATGGCTGCCGGTGCCGGTAATCCACTGCCATATTCTTATCAGCCAGCTGATAAACGGTAATCGCATGGTAAGCGGCAAATTCGCATATGCAGCATTGTAAATTTCATTGCGTTTCAGATCAAGCAACCTGTGGTAAGGCCAGAAGACCGGTTCTGTACGCTTGATAAAAAAAGAGTCAATAAGCTTGAATTGTTCCGGGTCATTTTGTTTATAGAAAAAAACATTATACACAACCATTGGCGAGGCCAGTGAATCAATAAAGTCGGGATATTCATTTTGCAGAACTTTTAAAACGTCTTTCTCAAAAAACTCATCGAACCTCATGGGTGGGGTTGCCTTACCTGCGCGTAGAGCCCTGCTCCATCGATCGAGATAACGTTCTTTAATGTTTATTGATATATTGCGTCGGCGCGTATCGAGGGCGGGTATCAAGGAATCACGGTGAGCAAAATATTCCAGATCTTTTGCTTTAATTTTTACAAGTCTGGCAATGGTCTCGGGCATGCCCGACTCATCATTGTCACGCAAGACTGTAAACAGATCGAGCATGCGCTGCACAAGCTTGGGAAAACTGCCCCCCTGATAACGGTCATTGATTTCCCTTAAATCAGGTTCCTGTAGCTGAATAATGCCATACAGATCAGATTTGACATAGATCTTCATTTTCATTTTGAGATAGTTCAGCAGCAGTTCGGCATCATCATCCAGCTGGCGAAATTTCTTTTTTTCCTGCTCTTCTTCTTCTTCACGGGTTTTCCAGGCCTGAATAAGACGAGCGCATTGAACGATAAGATTTTTTTGTTTATGTTCTTTATCATTACCGGCAATGGCAATTGTCTTGGCTGCCACATTAATAAAAAACATCGGAGTCTCGTTCTCTGTGCCGGCAAAGACTTTGAGAATCTTATCCTGGGATGTATTTTTATCAGGCATAATTGCCTTAAGGTCCCGGGCAATATCATCGAGCAGTTTGGTCTTCATTCCCGGGAAGAAAAAGTGCCGCAATTTTGCCAGGAGAATTGAATTCAAGCCTGGCAGTTCTGAAGGCGGAACTAAGATATGTCCCTCTTCGCCGGCAAATCGAATTTTGAGAATTTTATCAGCCTTCAGACATTCATCTACCTTACTGACATTGTATTCGGCCGGTGATATCTCTTTGGTATTCTGCTGGGAAAGCCCGAACGGCAAATCACTCTCTGTAGGGAAAAAAGTGGTCGCATTATGCTTCACATTTGCAAATAAAGCTTCGAGAGTAGTACGTTCAGGATCGGTAAGCAGTATTCGCCTTATTTCCTGATCATTGAGGGTAAGCTGGCAGAATTTTTTTTCCTGCATTTTCACAGCCAGTTGAATCAGCATGCGGCGCGCATTTTGAAGATGCCGGTAACGCACATAATTGTTTTTTTCAGCCCAGATCATAAGGTTTTGAAAAAAAGGTTCAGGCTTAATAACCGGATTATTGTTTTCTTCAGCAAATGCCGAAAGCCGGTGAAAAAGAATCTGTTCATCTTTTTCTTTGATTCCCGCCCGATCGAGCAGATACATACGTTCGTCTTCCGGTATATTTACGTAGAATGGAAGATAGTCTGCGTCACTGGTTTTGATCTGTTCTGCCATGTACTCGTAATGCCTGTGAAAAAGAGATTCGTTGATACATTATCGACACATACGTCACGTAAAGTTTCTTTTTAATTTTGTTGAGGATATTGTAAAAAAAATCATTCACAGAACCGACCGGGAAACCATGAGTTGTCTGTCATAAAGCTGTAAATACCGGGAATTTCAAACAACAGCAGATTTATGTTTACGCGGCAAAGAGCTTTCATTTTCTGCCTGTTCTTCCGATATTAAGAAACAACTACTATGGCAAAAACTCCAATCTACTCATCTGATAATCCTGACAAGGACCTCTCAAAACAAGAGGTGTCGAAATCTGAAAAACCTGTAAAAGCGGGCAAAGCAAAAGAGACACCCAAAGAAACTGAAAAGAAAAAACCTGCAGCAAAAAAGAAAAAGGCAGAAACAAAACAGATTCAAGAACAAGTACCTCACGAAACTGACACTGACGAAATAGAAGAAAAGTCGCCGGCAAAATGGAAAAAGCCGGTGATCGCTATTTTATCAACTGCTGCCGGTATCGCCGCCGGTATTTTTATTGCCATGTATGCATGGGAGAACTTCGTCGACAACGTAAAGCAGGTAGAGACGAGCGAGGCAGCTGAAGTCGAACGTAAGTTTTCTGCTTCGACGTGGTTTTCTGACTATAATGCGATGAAAAAGACAGTCACCCTGTATGACAATATTCATCCTTTTATCTACAGTTTGCGCGGCGGACGCAGTAATGATGGCCGGCTAATTTCTATCTGGGGAAAAACCCAAACCATTGAAAGAATGAAAGAGCTTCGGGAACTGAATCCCAAGGTCAAGATTATCCCCACTATTTTTCGATGGGAAAATAAAGGAGAACAAATTTCAGAAGCAATTGGTATGAATGGCAGAAATGACATTCGCGACAAGCATATTCAGATAATTTTGAGTGAAATTGAAACCTATGGTTATGACGGTATAGACATTGACTATGAAGGAATGGACTGCTCAAAAAAAGAAAAGTTTGAAGAATTTATCGTGCTGCTTTCGGCTGAATTAAAAAAACGAAAAAAATTGCTGTCTGTTGCCGTGCATCCGAAAACCCCGATCAGTCGCAAACGAGTGTATCAGAAAAAATGTGCAGGCCTGTCAAAGCCGGTTACAGTAGACTTTAAAGAAAACTGGCGCGGGCCAATGACACATGATTATGAATTTCTCGCCCGCTATGCAGATATGTTCAAAATCATGGCTTATGAACTGCATCCCCGCAAGTACTATAACCCGGGACCCGGCCCCCAGGCGCCTACCTACTGGCTCAAAGATATCATAAAATATGCACGCCGAAAAGTACCAGCCGAAAAACTGTATATGGCGATTCCCACGTATGGTTATGACTGGGCGTTAAACTGTCGTTCATCAATTCGCGCAGTGTATTTTGATGATGCAAAACGAATCATGCAGTATGCAACCATGCACCAGCCGACGAATATGGATGAAATTTATAAAGAGAATGCAAACGGATGGACCAATCTGTCAAAGTTTATGTATATCCATAAAGGCCTGCAATATGATGACCCGAGTCTGTGGTATAAACAGGGGGGTTGTGACCGGGTTGCTTTTTTCATGAATCGCAAAGCATTTGAAGCGAAGATGACCGTCTTGCGCGGTTTTGATCTGGCCGGTTTTTCTTTCTGGCAGCTGATGTCTACCAACGATCCCGAAATCAATGCATATCTGAAGCTGCTAATGAACGGAAAATTGCCGGATGTACCTCGTCTCGATCATGAATTGCTCGATGGTATACAAGATCACTCTGAGCCGGTCGGGGTTTTACAACTGGTGAAATCTGCAGAACCCGTACCTGATAAAGCCGGGCAGTAGCGACCTTTCCCTACGCAACGGCATCTTGAGCTGCGCACAGTTACTCTGAAAAAGTTTATCGACGATAATTTTAAACGGTCAGGGAATTTTTTAAATGCTTTCGATATGTAATTTTCTTTACTCAAGAAGCAGTGGCTTGACTAAGGTTTATGAGTAAATCTGCCAACCGGAATCCTGAATGGGTAGGCGAGCTGCAGGGTCACCTCGTCACCGGCGAGTCGTCTGTTGTTTTATTGCACGGGAATGTACGCGACGTCTATGAGCATGATGGGAAATTCATCTCACTGGCAGATTACCTTTTTCAGGCTGTAACCAAAAACCGGGACTTTAATTTTTTTTATGATCCGCAAGGCGGAGTGCAGTTTCCTGAAAAAAAACACCGTGAAGAATTTCTGCGAAATCTGCAGGGTTATGATTCTTTTCATGGTACACAATTTGCGTCTTCCCCTCCCCGCGAACCAGGACCTGCATTCGGGGTCATTGAAAATATCTGTAAATTGAGAGTGTTAGATGGAGCCTCTGTCTGCGGGGTAATCAATTATCTTGAACATATTATCCCGGCCAATGCCGGCGCAAATATGAATGCCGAGCATCGCTACCTGATGATCACTCTCGATAAATGGGCACAGAACCCCATGTTTGTCAATAACAACATCACTATATTCATAATTGCAGAAAATCTTGCCAGGGTCGATGAAAATATTACCCGCAACCCATTCATTCCCAGAATCTACATCCCCCATCCTGCTCTTGATTCCCGTATACATTTTGCTTCTCAAAAACGTACCGAGCTGAACCTCAAATCAGATTTAGATAATACAGTAATTGGCAAGTACACGGCCGGGCTTTCTCTGGTACAGCAAAGTAGAATGTTTTCCTGGGTCGGCAGCAATGAGAAATCTCTTGATCTGCCTACCCTGAAAGAATTAAAACGAAGTTACATTGAGGCCGAATGTTACGGTC
>JAGRNJ010000170.1 GCA_020440825.1 Leptospiraceae bacterium
TACCTTTTCGCTTGAGAAATAAAATAAAGTTACAAGCCGGAAATATCCCAACCGTCGTCAAAATCAGTTTGAGACACAGGCCGGCAACCTAAAAACCACCATCAGGCGGAAAGACCAGAAATCTTTTCAATAATAGCGTGTAAAGAGTAATTTTGCTGACATTCATCCATCAACATTAAATATACGCCGCAAAAAATGTCAGTACAGCTGATTACCGCCTAAGGGCGATTTTTTTAAGGATTTTAGTTGGAAATTGCGGGCAGCGAAGCGCTTTAGCAGAATTTTTTCCAAAGTAGTTTTTCTAAAACTGCTCAGGAAAAAAATGGAGGCCTGCAATTTCTTTCCGAAATTACTTATAAAAGCTGGTTTATAAGCGGTAGTCAGTAATTTTATTCTAATTGCTCAGTCATTTTTGCTGATCGTCCGATATATAATAGATGAAACGATTGATAATAACCGGAATTGTGCTCGTAATCTTAGTCGCCACCGGCATTCTAGGCTTATTATACCTG
>JAGRNJ010000171.1 GCA_020440825.1 Leptospiraceae bacterium
AATAGTCGAAGAACCAGTTTATGTGCTTGTAAACCTGGGCGCCGATGTCAATGCCAAAGACAATCGCGGAGATACTGTTCTGCACTTTGCTGCTTTCTCGAGTAATTCAAAGAAAGTGGCATTTTTACTGAAACACAAAGCCGACAAAACTGTGAGAAACAATGAAGGGCAGACTGCAGCCGATTTACTGCGCGGTCAGATGTCTGCCTATACACCCGAAGGTAAAAAAGATATTCTGTATAAAGAAATGGAAAAAATGCTGACCATGCTGCAATAAGCAAAGAATGTTCATAACAGAAAACCTTAGCTTTGGCGATGCCAGTACTCTGCAGCATACACTGAACCAGACTGCTTTCTCGGGCAGCTATCTGGCTGTTCTTGCGATTGTTTTACTGGCAGGATTTCTTCTTCTACGAGCCTGGCGAAAGCATAAGACGGCCGGAATTTCCTTTTACCTTATTCCGTTTTGTGTGACTCTTGCATTAAGCCCGGTGGCAGGCTGCAACAT
>JAGRNJ010000172.1 GCA_020440825.1 Leptospiraceae bacterium
GACGAACGAGTTTTTCTGCCATTGACCTGAACTTGTGAATCAAGAATTCGATCTTGCCAGCTCTTGCGGCTGAAACGCCCAAACCGGTTGACCAAAACAAGGTCTAAGCGCTGGCCGCTCTCATCGGCAGAGATATAAAACTTCTGGTGAATGGTTTTCAGATTGGTCAGGGACATGTTCCGGCACAGCCGGCTGCTGAGGTCACAACCCCGTTGGTTACACTGACATTTGCTGTACAGAGCTGTGCCGTTTCAGGATACCCATCGGTACCGGCCTGGTTACAATCTGTCGCATTGCAGAAAAGTTTATCACAGGTACGGTACAGGTCATAGTTTCCGGGAGGCAGATTTTGAATGAGACCTACATCCGCCCGGGTCGCTGCCAGTGGCAGACGGTTCAACGGATTGAATGTTTCACCGGCATTGACCACGGCATAGTAATTGGGATATGCTCCCAGATTTGAATTCACTTGAATGGAACCAACATTCGACGGTTTATACGAGCG
>JAGRNJ010000173.1 GCA_020440825.1 Leptospiraceae bacterium
GGCGAGGAGCGTCTGCATGAGCCGCCGCATTTGCGTGGAACTCTATAAGGAATTGATTGCCCTGCGTCCCGAATGGCACAGCGACAAAGACGAAGAAGGCGTGCTCAAGGTGGTGATGACCGGTTCGGCCAGTGACCCCGTCGACTGGCAACAGCACATCCGTCCCAAACGCGGTCGGGAAGAACTTGCCAAACGATTCAAGAAGCCTGAAGACTCGCTCAAGTTGGTCATTGTTCGCGACATGTGGTTGACCGGATTCGATGCCCCCTGCATGACCACGATGTACGTCGACAAGCCGATGGGAGGCCACAACCTGATGCAGGCGATTGCCCGTGTGAACCGTGTCTTCCACGGCAAGCCTGGTGGGCTGGTTGTCGACTATCTGGGGCTGGCTGCAGAACTCCGGCGAGCATTGGCTCAGTACACTCAGTCCGATCGGGAGGGGACTGGAATTCCGATCGATCAGGCGTTGGAAGTCTTGCTGGAGAAATACGAGATCGTG
>JAGRNJ010000017.1:0-32562 GCA_020440825.1 Leptospiraceae bacterium
TCCCAATATCTATATGCGTGTTCAGGCCACCATCTCGGGTAATGTTACCGGCCCGCCAGGCGGGACAACTACGGTCACTCTGTCTACCGCCGCCCCACAGATTATCAAAACCCTGGCCACGACTACAACCAACGGAGCTGGCGCATATTCATTCACGATTCCCGATGTGATACAGGGACGCCGGTATACGGTGTCGTTCTCATCTGCCGGTTACATCAGCCAGACTTTATGTGTTAGATCTTCAGGACCGCCGGCCTGCGACCCCAGCTCAAACCAGATAACCCTGGGCAACAATATTGTAAATGTGACACTTGCAGCTGCTCCCGCCCCGACAAGCTGGATCACCGGCCGGGTGGGCAATTATTTTCCTGACCCTGCGACGAATTTTGTCGACGGCGCAACCGTACAGATTCTGCGGGCCTCTGACCGAAGTATTCTGTATACCGGGACAACTTCTAATATGGCACTGATCGATGCATCGCTGCCACAGGGTTCAGGTACATTTCGCATCAATGTCAATTTGACCAATGGCATCAATTATATTCTCAGAATCTTAAAATCGGGCTTTTCTGGCGATTCAGATGTTAATGCACAGGAAGTTACTTTCACATATAACCAGGGTGGCGGCGCCGGACAGGTTCCCTTTGTCAATGTCGCGGGTGCAAATTATTATAATTTATTGCACGCAAATTCCGGGGTAAGCATTTCCCAGAGTGTCCTTTTCCCGATAGGGGTTTATGTCAACGTCGGTACCGGCAGCTCGAGTTTTCCTTATGACATAAAGCAGACTTATGAAGCTTTTTTAACCGATAAAATTGGTCTTACAATTTCTGCCCGTCGAGAAATTTCGATGGTGGCAAATCGCAGTAACGCGACATTACAAAACCGCAGAGAAGATGCATCCGCATTTTACATTCATCTGGATGATACTGCAAACCCCATCTCAGCTTTACCACCGGGAGCCAAAACTTCGACGACCCTTGCCTTGAATGGTTCAAGCATTCCGGGTATTGTTCATAATGGTATTCGCGGCGACTCAAGAACCACTGCCTGGGGCTTAAACCAGACCAGCTTTTACAATTTCTTCGTACACGAACCGGGCAGTATTGTTGTCGAGACAACCGGTAGCACCGATACTTTTTTAACTTTATACAACAAAAACGGGGTTGAATTGCAAACTGACGACAACTCAGGGGCAGGCTCTAATGGACGTATCACCCGTAATCTGCTGCGTGGCTGGCACTTTGTCGGGGTGCGGGGCTCTGCAGTAACCACCTATGGGTACTATGATGTGAAAGTTACAGGCCCAACACAGACTGTCCCTACCCTCTACGGATTACCAATCACATACAACTGCTCGACCAATGCAGTACTCTCTTACTATCAGCGAGCCAGCAACCAGATTATAAGAACAACGAATGATGCGCAAATCTATGTGGCTGCCCCGGGAGAAAACGGCAGCAGCTGCGCTGTCGAACTGCTGAAGCTCGATGCAGTGGGGTCTTTGGTGCGCGGCCGATTTTATGGCGAACTTCGGCATATAGCGCCAGGCGGAACTGTCACGATTCCTGCCGGCAGCTTGGCCAGTCGTGGGTATTTTAATATCATAAGGGCGCAATAATGAAGAGGTTACGGACAAAAATGCAATTGAGTACCTTTTTCAGAGCATTCAGGTATATTTTGATATTAATAGCATCTGCATTTTTTTCTGTTATTTCTGGCAACCCGTTGCCAACCCAGATAGAAATAGAGTTCGAAGGCGAAAAATATACTCTGGCTGAATGTTTTGCCGGAATAGAAAAAAAATCTGGAGAATATCGTCTCATTATATCCATGCTCGATAGAACATCGCGAATCAAAATTATGCTTTCTGCTGAACTTCCACAGGGTATTGAGAAAAATCAGAAAATTGAAACCTATTATCACGATGCCGTTTTAAACTACCGCAGTATTGAAGGTTCGATGATGATCGCACCTTCGGTAAGACTGGCCAAAAAAGCCGACTCAAAAGCAAAAGAACGGGAATGGCGAAGACAAAACCGGGAGCAGCGCATTCGCTCTGGCCAGGGGGTAATTCAAAATAAACACTTTGCCGGTACCCTGCTCGTAATACGCTACAAACCGGTAATCGAAAATGGTCAAATCACAAAGGCTGAAATCACCTTTCATGGGCGCGGCAAATTTTATCCCCGCAGTCTATCGAGTTCGTCTGGCCAATCGGCTGTCGTTTCATCTGGCCCATTTGTGATTCCACTCTATCGAGGAGATCGTTAATATGGTTAAACTGAAATTATACTTTGCCATTTCTCATTTTTTGAAGTTCCATACACTTGCTTTTGTCTTGGGTTTGGGCCTGTTGCTTTTGACTGATATCGATGCCTATACCCGGGAAGTTCATAAGAATCTTCCGGAAGATGCTTTTCTATTTATGGAACTCGATGGCAGCAACCAGCAACGCTGGGCAGCCGATTATATGAAAGCAAAAGCCGGAGGCCGCTATACCGGCTATTGCCAGCAAATGGCTCCGCCTTCTCACCCGATCAAAGAAGCGATTGATTATGGTAACGTAGATTTTTGTGTATCGGCTTCAGATAAAACTCATTACGGAGCAGTAGGGATTGCTCGGGTCGGAGGGATTGCACCTGACCTTGTATTTGATGCATTCTATGATGACCTGCTCTTTTTCAGCTGGCAGTTTCCCAACTTTGGTTTATATGCAAACAACTTCACCTCAATACAGCATTTCATTAATCTGTTGACCAGCAATGAAGAGGGGTTTCCCATCCGCACCCAAAACCATAATGATTACGATGGCTACGCTTATAATGCAAGCTATGGATTCCCGTCTTTAGGCCTCGACTATGCACTTGCCGTTGGTATGAACAATGCTTCGATGACCGTCAATCTGCCCGGTTGTACACATTCAAACTGTGCAGAGCGTTATTCGATTGTTCCGAACGGGAACCCGGCAATTGACTATCGCCAAAATAATTCCCAGACCCCGGTAGGTACCCCGTCGGGTGACAAACAAACCCCCGGCGACGGTTCGAACTACAATTGTTATAGTGATACCCTCTTTAACAATTGTCCCGATGAAGGCAGCAAAGTTGGCGATTACTACCAGATTCCCAACACCAATCCCGGGGGCGGTGGTTTTTTTACCAGCGATCAAGACTGGATCGTTGCCGAACCCGGGGACAATGCATCTACCTTTTATTATAATGAATTTTTTCTCGAAGGGGGTACCAGCCGCAATGATACCCTGCAGTCTTCTGCAGTAGTCGGGCGTTATTATTCGATTGCTGCCCAGGAACTCATTTATCTTGGAACTGTTCAGCACTGGACTGGAGATTTTAACCAGCCTACTCATCTTTGGGCAACCCTGGGCTATAATCATGGTGATTATGAAACCTTTGCAGACGAAGAATACGGGCCGCGAGCGACCGGCCAGTCTGTAACCAACCAGAATTATGAGACGCCTTCATTGGCAATTGCTCATGCAAATTCAAGACAGAATCGCGGTTTTTCATATCTCGCCACGAATGATCCGCGCGGCAATGACAAACTTGCCGGTATCGATCGATTTTTGATGGAGCAGGGTTTTTTAACATATCATCTGATGTTCCGGCCCGGCCACAATAAGCTTCAGACAACAGACAAATCAGTCTGGCGCAATGTACTGCGATGGGCTGTTCCCAGTGCCGTTGCACAAATGGCCATTATCTATGAGAAAGGCATACTCGATCTGCGTAAATGCAGAAACTCTTCAACGTGCAACAATTCCTGAAATTGCTTTACCGTCATTTATATTTTCAAAGGCTAATTGCTTTTTCTTTACTGGCGTTCAGCATTCAATGTAGATCTCCTGTTGTTCAATCTACAAATGAGAGTTTTAGTGCAGGCACACTTGCTTTTATTCTGCCCGCTTTTTTCACCGATGAACTGATACTGCCAGAATCACCTGAAGTTTCTACACGAGAAAAACTGGAAAAAGAAAAAGAACGGCGTATCGCACGAATACAGACA
This sequence comes from Leptospiraceae bacterium, assembly GCA_020440825.1. Lineage (GTDB taxonomy): Bacteria > Spirochaetota > Leptospiria > Turneriellales > Turneriellaceae > JAGRNJ01. The sequence goes on from JAGRNJ010000017.1 coordinate 4,027, forward strand.
CGAATTCAAGATCTAATGGCAGCCGGGGAACTTGCAACAAAATACGGCTTCAACGATGATGAATACTATTCAACATATGTTTTTCTACAAACCAGAGGAAGACATTCCCGGGCTGCCGGCCTGTACTTTACCCGTCACTTGGGCGAAAATTATAAGATTCCAGATATCTTAAAACTTCTGAAAATAAATATTTCTCCCAAAAATGTAAATGATACAATAGAAAAATCAGTGGTGAGAGACGGAGCAAATATCAAAACCAGAGAACCCTTAGAAGATATTCAAATAGGTACTGATGAGAAGGGGAAAATATACCTGTCTGATATTGCAGCATCTGTTTCGGGCGAAGACTTCTCTCGCCTTCTGTCTTTCAGCTACAATGCCAGGCTCGGTGCAATTACGGAAGTAGTACGTGGCTATACCGACCGTATAGCCCATGATCTGTTGCGATCTGAAATGCAGGCACAAGAATCTCAATTATTCAAATTTGATCATCATCGGGCCAGTGAACTTTTCTTATCGGCAAAATTCGGTAAGGCGGGAAAAGGAGTTTACCCCACCGGAACTTTGGAACTGAAATTTTCACCCACAGAACTCTATGATCATTATTTTCAGATTTTGCCTGCATTGACCCCTATGCGCTATGTTATCGCTACCGGCGCAATTTTTAAGAATCAAGAATCGGCCGAACGTTTTGCATCTCAATGGAAAGATAAAATCACCTTACGCACATTGTGCAACCGAGCAGAGCATATTCAATGTGGTTTAAAATGGCATATTCGCGGATATAAAAATGCCAAGGATCTTGCAGAACGGGAAGAACGTTCACTTCTGGATAACTGGATTCTAAAAAACGCATTGGAATCCAAAATGTATCCTGATGTGCAGGAAATTAATGGGCTCTGGTATACGTTGAAAATAGATTCCATTCAGTTTGAAGATGATAATCCCACTTTTGAAAAATATTCATGGGCTGTGAGAAGAGATTTGACAATGCAAAGCCTGAACCTGCTGCTCGAATCTGAAATGAAGACCATCAAACAGCGTCTGAACGTACAGTTTGAGCAAGAGGCCTTTATCAGAATTTTTAATAAATCTATCATACAAAAAACTGATTGATGTTTGAAACGCTTTTTCTATTTTGAGTGGTGAAGAGAGTAAATACGATTCTGAGAGTTTTCTCTCTCTTATTTGCATATCTTTTTCTTGCCTTTGTCTTTTTACCCATTATCGGCTGGTGGGCATCGATATTTGCAGCACTTTTATGGGCAGGAATTTTTATAATGTATCGGGGGGGCTCAAATCTCCCTCGAATGAGCCGGCATGCAATGACGATTTGCCAGATTGTAATTGTTTTCGGGATCTTTGCTCATGGGGGCGCCCGATTGTACTCGGCCTGGCGTATGGCAATACTTGCAGATGAATGCAGTATTGAAAAAGAAAAGGTACTGAAACTATGATCTTGAACTTAAAATCTCCGTCCCTGAAATTCTCAATTTCAGGATTAAGGGGTATTTATCCGATCGATATAAATCCCGGCAATCTGCCGATTCTTGCCAATGCACTGAACCACAGTTTGCCGAAGGGACCCCTGGCATTGGCCAGAGACAACCGCCCGACTGGCAAAGCGATTGAGCAGATTGTTGCTGGAACTCTGAATGCCTGTGGTCGGGATGTTCATCAATTGGGATTGATTCCGACCCCAACGATCAAAGCCTATATAAACCGTAACGAACTGCCTGGTGGTATCATGATTTCTGCTTCTCATAACCCGGTCGAATACACCGCTTTCAAGCTTATTGGTAAGCAGGGCTTTTTTTTCAACCAGTCGCAAAATCAAAAATTTCATAATATGCTTTCTCTTGAACAGAACTGGGGTTCTTATAACAGACAAGGAAAAACTCTGCAAAATGCCGAATTGGCGATTTCGAACCATATCGAAGAAGTAATCGCCAAATTAGAACTGCGACCTGTCAAGAATCTGAGAATTGCCATTGATTGTGTCGGTGCGGCAGCAACCGTCATCGCAGAGCGCTTTTTACGGCGGCTTTCGGTTCAAGTATTTTCTGTGCACAATACAGAGACAGATTCCTTCCCGCGACCGCCTGAGCCGGTACCCTCTTCCCTCAAAAAACTTTCTCAACTGGTAATTGCAAATCAATGTCATCTTGGCTTTGCATTTGATCCCGATGCAGACCGGCTCGCAATTGTCAATGCACAGGGTAAACCCGTTGGCGAGGAACTTACCCTTCCCCTGTGTGCAATGGCTGCTTTTAAAGTTCGTCAGGGAGACATTGTTGTTAATTTATCTACTTCGTTTTTAAACCAGCGGGCTGCAGATCTGTTTGGCAGAAAACTCTATCGTGCCAAAGTCGGCGAGGCAAATGTTGTTCATCTTATGATCAGAAAAAAAGCTGCATTTGGCGGTGAAGGCAATGGCGGAGTGATCGATCCGCAGTTGTTTTCTTTTGGCCGGGACTCGATAGCCGGCATGGGCTGGATTCTGAAGCTTCTAAATGAAAAACCTGACCTCGATTCTCATATTCAAAAACTGGGTACAACGAGTATGATCAAAACTTCGTTAAAAGCAGTAGGTCAGAATCTTCCCCAAATTTTCAATAAAGTGAAAAAAGAGTTTCCTGAATTTAAGGTTAATGAGAAAGATGGTCTTCATTTAAGCCAGAAGGCAGGCCTGCCATGGATTCATCTGCGCGGCAGCAATACTGAGCCAATTATTCGTCTCATCGTAGAATCTTATCGGGATTCAACTTCCCGCTCGATCATTAAGACGATTGAGAAACTGTTAAAGCATCAGGCGTGAACCATACTTTTGATATCACTCGAATTGAAGACCTTGACTCAACTGTCGTTCAATTGCTGACGATAACCGGTCTCAACTCAATATGGCTTTTATCTGGTCATTTGGGAGCAGGCAAAACTGAACTGGTTCGACATCTTGCTAAGACAGCAATGGTTCAACAAGAGGTCAGTTCACCCAGTTTCAATCTGCATAACATTTATCATGGAATTTTGAGCGAAGTACAGATAGAAATACATCATTATGACCTGTACAGGCTGAATCAATCTTATGTTCATGACTTATTTGATCTGGAACTTTATTCTGATAATTTCATACTCTGTGTTGAATGGCACACCAAAACAACTTTTAACTGGTATGATATTTCAGAGTCTGTTTATGAAATAGATTTAAACCTGGATATAGACAATAACCACCGAAAACTGGTATGCAGAAAATATGAATCGCCTCATCGTTGATACTTCAACCTCCCATACTTTTCTTCAATTTATACAACGAGGAAAAACAAACCGTATGGAACTGACGAAAGCATCTCTCGAGAGAGATGACTGGTTTGCCAAACTTGTTGATGAGTATTTCGAAGAAGACCTTGACTCGGTAGCTATTGGGCGGGGGCCCGGTTCATTTACCGGCCTTAGAATCTCATTCGCATATATCAAAATTCGGTGCCTTTTGCAGAACATTCCGCTTTTCACATTTTCTTCTGGCCGTTTCTGGCACAGTTTTTTCGAGTTACCAGAAAATGCATGGCTCTGTATCCGCATGAATAAAAATATGTATTATGCGTTTAATAGCCTGGGAGATTTTAAAGCAGTCGAAAGTTCTGCCCTGAGCAACAGCCAGCTTCCAGATTTTTTTGATTTCAATGAGGTATACTTGTGGGAAACATCTGGTCGAAAGACTTTTCCTGCATTGGCAGGCGGTCATAATACCTCTCGCAATTTACACACGATCGAAAAACTTAACAACCCGAGGTTTCAATTCCCAAATGAAATACTCGAACCGGCAGATTCAGAATCTGCCTTACCCGACTATGGACATGAAATTCAATATGCCACAGTCCAGAATAAAAGGAATTAAAATGAAAGATATTTATTACAAACTACACTCACTTCTCAAGAGTGCCAAAGGAAAACCACTTTCCTATAATGAACTGTACAATTCGGTAAGTGAAGATGAGAAGCCACGTCAGAATAGAGGAAAAAAAAGCCGGCGAGTGAAAGCAGTTGACACCAATAATAAAAACAGAGATCTCATTAATGATATTTTAATCAAGCTTCAAGAACTCGACCTGGTGAAACTCGAGAAAGAGAAAATAATTCCTCTTCATCCCTTTATCTTAGAGGGTCGAATTTCAATAAATCGGGCCGGAAATGCCTTTTTGCAAATACGAAATGGCAAAGAAGTATTCATATGGCAGGAGAATAAGGCGGATGCCCGTCATCGCGACACTGCGACTGCTGAACTGATTTCATTTCGACGAGGTAGGTTTGAGGCCAAAATCAGAGAAATTTTGCGCCCATTTACAGACAAATATTTTGCCAGACTAATGAATGATGATGATCGAAAACCCAAAAAATCAAAGAAAAATAAAACTTCCGCACCGCGTGGCTATGTCATTATTCAGCTGGTTGATTTACCCGACTCTCCCTTGGGAGCAATCGCTGCAGATAATGCCCCTGAGAATGCAGACATGTTTTTGACTGTCTCGCCTGCCCAGAGCAGCGTTAAAGTACGGCATGAAAAATTTGGCTATATTCAGGTTCCTTTGTATGAAGTACTCTCTGTGTATTCTGGCAATGAACTCGGTGCAGATCTCGATCGCATTGCACTTAAATTTTCTCTGCCCTATGAACATAATAAAGATATCATCCCTGCCAAAAAGGCTTTAAAAAATCTCGAAACGTCAGGTCTAAAAGACAGTAACCGTCATGATCTGCGTAAACTGTATACAATCACAATAGACGGTGATGATGCAAAAGATTTTGATGATGCCATTTCTCTGCAAAAAACACCAACCGGATATGTGATGTACGTACATATTGCAGATGTTACCCACTATGTGGAACGCGGCAGCAAACTGGAACAGGAGGCAATTGCAAGAGGAAACAGCTATTATTTGACAACAAAGGTCATTCCCATGTTACCTCGTATCTTGTCAGAAGAATTCTGCTCACTTAAACCGGAAACCAAACGACTGGCTTTTACAGCTGAATTGCATTATGACCAGAATTATGAAATTACGAAGACAGATTTTTATAAATCTGTAATTTATATTGATAAACGTTTTACTTATTCACTTGCCGAAAAAGCTCTTGAAAAAGACGAAACCCTGCGAGAGATGTGGAATCTGGCACGCAACCTTCTGAAAATACGTCTTAAGAAACACAGAGTCGATCTGAATTTACCGGAAGTCAGTGCGGTTCTAGATAAAAAGAAAAACTTCACCGGGATCGCACGAAAAACCCGATTGAATTCCCATCGACTCATTGAAGAATTCATGCTCAGTGCAAATGAAGCGGTAGCCGAATTTGCAGAGAAGAACTCAATTCCCATGCCGCATAGAAACCATGAAAAAATACCCGAAAAAAATCTCGATCGATTAAATCTGTTTCTGCATTTATATGGCAAAAGTTTTCGTTTTCAATCGACCGCAGCCGACCAGATTGATATTATCCTGAAAAAAATGCAGAATGATGAAAACGAAACAATCTTTCATTATCTGCTATTGCGGTGTTTCTCACCTGCATATTATTCAACCGAGAGTCTAGGCCATTGGGGCCTGGCTTTCAGACACTATACCCATTTTACCTCCCCGATTCGTAGAATTGCAGACCTGGCCGTTCATCGCCAGCTGGCTGCTTTCCTGAACAAAGAAAAATATCCCTATTCAGTTCTGGAACTGGAAGATATTTGTCTTTCTGCCTCTAAACAAGAGCGTCTGGCGATGGAGGCAGAACGTTCGATGATGAGACTGCTATCCGTTCGAATGTTGCAAGGTCGAAAAGGAGAAGTATTCGAAGGCTGGATCTCAGGAATCTCACCGGCAGGACTTTTTGTAACTCTGCATGAACCCATGGTAGAGGGAATGATTCCTGCGATTCATCTCTCCCGCAAAGGAGAACTGAATCCCATCGATGATTTTCGGGTAGTGATTCCCTCTCACTCTATTACGGTTTCCCTCGGTATGCCGGTTCAGATACAGTTAACAGACCCCTCATGGGAAAAAATGCAATTACAGTTTGATCTAATCTCAGTTAAAAAATGGTCAAAAAAGAAATAAAGCTTAACGGATGGTCAGATTTTCGAGTGACACCGCATGCTAGCTTCCCATAAGAACGTATGTTTTCAAAATTTCTAGACCAGCAAAACGGCATTTCTCAAACTGGCTTGCTTGCATCCATAAACTGGCTTGCCACTCTATTCCAGACCATGTTTACCAGAAGAACGGCCGTTTTTCAAGCCGCCCTTAAAAAAATTGTAGTCTATTCTATTTCTATAATGGGAGTACTGCTCAGTACGGGAAATCTCGCCAGTCAGGCTGATCCGCTGCAGTCTAATAATTTGCTCAATAACCCCAATTTTCCTCAAGAATCGGTTGCGAGCTCAGATGACATTACCGGTCTCTATTTTAACCCGGCCGGTTTAGGCTATCACCCTCTGCAGGTGGGTTACTATCTCGGTAGAAACCCTGAAGACAAACTGACCGATCATACTGTATTCTTAAACCTGCTGGGGTTTGCATTTTCTTCCCAGTTTCGTTTAACCGACGGAGATGATTATGCCAATCGTTATACAATAGGTACCAGTTTTCTCAACTCCCGCTGGTTCAGCGCCGGGGTCACCTACAGCTGGTTGAATTCTTCTGATGCGCAACTGAATGCATATAACCAGTGGGATCTGGGTTTCATGATGCGACCATTTCGCTGGTTATCGTTAGGCGCAGTTGCCCGTGGAATAAATTTACCTACATACCAGGGCAAAAAACTTGAAAACCGCTGGGACCTGGGCTTCAGTCTTCGGCCTCTGCCGTGGGCACCTGAGAGCCTCACATTCTCGGTAGACACTCGCTGGGATCCTAACCAGCCTGTTGACCGCTGGATACCACGCTATATGGTTGAGGCGGTTCCTCTTGCAGGTACGACCCTGTTCGGAGGTTGGGATAATTATACAAATATTTTCTTTGGCCTCAAGCAGTCATTAGAGATTACCCAGGTATCCATGCAGATGACCAGCCCGCAATCTGGTTCCAGTTTTTTTGCAGGCGGCTTTTTATTCGGCCGAGAACGCTTTTCTCGTGGTTACACCCCACTTCGCCAGTATCTCGAAATTTCTCTGGATATTCCGTTTGATGAGCAGAAAAAAAACGGCTTTCTCTTTACCAGTGATAATTTTACTTTTCTGGAACTTTTACAGACAATCGATACCGCTCGAAAAGATCAGAAAATTATCGGTATTATTCTTACCGGGCGGGAATTCAAAGGCGGATGGGGCCAGGCTGAAGAATTGCGTAAAGCTTTGGCAAATTTTGCAGCTAAAAAACCGGTCTATGCCTGGCTCGAGAATGCAGCAAACAAAGAGTACTATATTGCCAGCATAGCAGAATCGATTGAAATGCCGCCCGGTGCCACCCTTGAACTCAATGGCCTCAAGGCTGAATCGATTTTCATAAAAGATCTGTTTCAAAAAATCGGTATTCAGGCAGATTTTGTAGCAATAGGTGATTACAAATCTGCACCCGATATGTTTTTGCGGGACTCCCCCTCTGAGTTTGATCAGCGCCAGATCAAAGCCATATTGGCATCAATCTCAAATCATATGAAAAGCACCATTATTAAAGACCGAAATCTGGCCGAATCTGAAATTGAAACCTTATTAAATCACGGACTCTACACAGCAAATTCGGCAAAAGAAAAGAAACTGATTGACCGGGTTTCGTATTACTCTGACTTTAAAGAAGCCCTGATTTCTGATCAGGTTTTACCGGCAATATGGAACACCGACGTCATATCGTATTCAAGTTCAAATTTTTATGATGATACCTGGAGCGATAAACCGGTGGTAGCGGTGGTTGTTCTCGATGGTGAAATTGTCTCTGGTACATCTTCGAATGGCGGAATCTTCACCAGCACAAAAATTGGTTCTGATACAATTGTACCTGTGCTGCAAAGCCTGAGATCAAATGCATCGGTCAAATCGGTTGTTATTCGAATCAATTCGCCAGGTGGTTCCAGCCTGGCTTCAGATCTCATCTGGCGGGAAATTCGAAATCTTCAGGAAGAAAAGAAGAATGTGATTGTGTCAATCGGCGATGTGGCAGCCTCTGGCGGTTATTATCTTGCTGTAGGCAGTGATCAGATAATTGCCAATGAAACCAGTGTTACCGGTTCTATTGGTATTTTTACAGGCAAATTTTCTCTCAAAGGATTATATGAATGGCTGGGTGTGAACAAATATGTCTACAAGACAAATGATAAATCTGCCATATTCTCAGAGACCGATGTTTTCAGCAATGAAGAAAGAACTCTGTTGCGTGAACAACTGGGCGAGTTTTATGAACTCTTTTTAGAAAGAGTGGGCCGTTCCCGTAAAATAGGAAGAGAAGCCATCATACAGGAAGCAGGCGGAAAAGTCTACACCGGAAAATATGCAGAAAGCAAAGGCATGGTTGACAAGAACGGAGGGCTCGCACTGGCAATTGAACTGGCCATGGCAAAAGCAGAAATCAGTGAAGACTATGCACAGATTCTGGTATATCCCGAAGGGGAAACAAGTCTGCTGGGTCTAGGCGATACAGACCGGCTAATGCTGCCTGCCCTGGTTAAAACAGCCATCCGCCTTGTTGCACGCTCAGAACAGATTCGCGATGATAAGGTGTTGATGCTGATGCCCTATGAACTGGATATACGATAACCAAAGAATCAGAAAAGTTTTTGTCTATGCTCCAAACTGGGTGGGAGACCATGTCATGGCCTTCCCATTTTATCTTACCCTGCGAGAACTTTTTCCCAGAGCAAGTTTAGTATTATGTGGACGCAACTGGATCTCCAGTCTGTATCCTTCGGGAGTTTTTGAAGAAATTGTCACACTTGACCGTGCAAAAAATCTGAGTCAGACCAAACTAAACGAACTTAAAAATCAGAAAATCGATCTCGCCTTTACGCTTTCCCCGTCTTTTCGAAGCGCCCTGCTGCTGTATCAAATTCAATCTGAATATCGAATCGGCTACCCCGGGCAGTTCAGAAAGCTTTTGTTGAGATTACCCCCAAAAATGGGAGGGCGCAGAATTCCGGCTTACAATAATACCGAACACAGGGCACTTTCATACTTACGATTATTAACGCCTTGGTTTGACAACAGTATGACAGGCGAAGATTATCTGCAATTGTTCAGGGGCCCTCTCAAAAATAAAAATCTGGTTTCTCTCTCTGCAGAAACAATTTCTATTAAACCAAAAAGTCTTGTAATCTGCCCCGGAAGTGTTGCCGAATCAAAAATCTGGCCGATCGATTACGTTTTACAGATCATACAGATTGCATTGGCAAAAGATTCTCCGTTCAAAAATGTTGTCTTAGTGGGCAGTAAAATAGAAGCACCATTTGCCTCATACCTGATCGATACACTGGAACCAGCTTTGCAGAAAAGAGTACAGAATCTCACAACAAAGACAGATTTAAGCCAGCTGGTAGATATCATTGAAAAGAGCTCAGCGGTACTGGCAAATGACTCGGGCATTTCTCACCTGACTTCTTTAACAACAACCGGGCTGGTCTCATTTCAGGGAATGGGCCGAAAAGAAGAAACGTTACCTTTGAATGCCCGAAAAATCGTACACCATGCACACCTGCCCTGCTCACCATGTATGAAGAAGAAATGCCCCAGAACCGACAAACCGCTGGAATGCCTGACCTCTATTTTACCGGCTCAAGTCTGGGAATCTCTCAAAGAAATTTCCCGATAAATCTGTAAATATACAGGTTCCATACATTCTATATTACCGCATTGTGCCTTTGCATATTTATGAAATATCTAATTATTGACAGTAAAAAAAAAGGCTGCAACTTCTACTGAAGTCACAGCCTTCGAACAATCTTTTGGAATCTAATCCGCTTGCTATTTTTTTAACAAGATCGAATCTGAACCAGAGTCAGTTATCCTGCTTTAGAGAAATATTCTTTCGACTTGTTGGGATCTGCATGCATAGTCGCGCTGCCCGGTGTCCAGTTTGCGGGACAAACTTCACCTGGGTGAGACTCAGAGAACTGATCTGCCTGTACAAGTCTCAGTACTTCATCTACATTTCTTCCTACATTATTGTTGTTTACCATCTGTACTTTCAGGATTCCTTTATCGTCGATGATGAACACACCGCGCAAAGCGATGCCGGCTTCTTCAATCAGTACCTGATATGCACGGGAAATATCTTTTGTAATATCTGCCAGCAATGGGAACTTGATATCCCCTAAACCACCGTCTTTACGAGAAATATTCGTCCAGGCAAGATGGCTAAACTGGCTGTCTACACTTGCACCAATAATTTGAGTATTGTATTTTGCGAATTCATCTGCTTTATCACTGAATGCCGTAATTTCTGTGGGGCATACAAATGTAAAGTCCAGTGGGTAAAAGAACAGTACTACATATTTACCCTTATAATCTGAAAGTTGAATTTCTTTAAAATCTTTGCCCACTAAGGCGAGTGCTTTAAAATCTGGTGCTTTTTGTCCTACTTGAAACATATTTTCCTCCAATGTTTTCTTAGTTATTCAATCTGGTTTTCATCTACCTTCGAACAGTATCTACCGTTCATTGTCAGGTCGAAAGCTGGTTTCGATAGTCCATTTCAAAACGGACTATTAGCGCTGTATATCAGCCACCTTTTGGTCTGCTGTACACTGAAAACTTGATACGCCAGACCAACGGCCATTCGGCTCTCTGCGTTAAGCAGAGCATTCCAGATTGAATAATCCCGATTCTTGTTTCGTTTTCTCAAACGATTTAGACACAGTATAATACTAGATTTGTTCTTTGGCAATTTTTTCTGAGAAAACTCTGACGATTCAGTTATTTTTTTATCTGCGGGAATAAAATACCCGGCAGGTCTTTCACCAGACTGACAAATTTCTGGTCACCCGATAAGGTTGATTTATCTGCGCTGCCACCCCATAGGGCCGAGTCTACCCCGAGAGAAGACAGGCTTCTTCTTCGGTTATCCAGCTGACCGGGAGAGCGTATTCCGCCGGTCAAAGACACCTCTCCTGCAATTGCCAGACCCGGTTTCAACGGTAACTCATGGTAACTTGATACAATACCGGCCAAAAGTGCCAGGTCTGCAGACATATCTGAAAGAGCTGCACTGCCCCGAATTCTGACAAATACATCGCACTGGGACATCTTCAGTCCCAGATATTTTTCTGCGATTGCAGCCAAAAGATGTAACCGGGGTACTTCAACATTCTCGCCAATGCGGCGGCCACTGGCATATCCCGCAGGTGAAACCAGTACCTGCACCTCGACCGGCAAGATTCGGCTGCCCTCTGACTGAGGGAATAATACACTGCCTATGCCACCAATTTCTTCTAACACGATGATTGATCTTTCCCGGGAAATTTCCTGCAACCCTGATGCTGTCATCTCATAAACTGCGATTTCTCCTGTTGAACCAAAACGATTTTTCGCGGCCTTGATGTATCGATAGCCGGCATGGTCAGCTTCAAAGTAAAGCACTACATCTACCGCATGCTCCAGCAATTTAGGCCCGGCAATCTGGCCATCTTTGGTTACATGGCCGGTTATAATGACACTCGCGCCGGTTTTCTTGGCAAACTCCAGAAAATATTGTGCAGACTCCCGAATCTGGGCGGCCGAGCCTGTAAAACCTCGACCAGAGCTCTCATAAACTGACTGAATCGAATCAATTAGAACAAGGGTCGGAGGGTCTTTTTCGAGATAATCTATGATCGTTGCAAGATGGTTTTCCTGCACAATGTTCAAATTTTTATTGTCAATTTTCAGCCGCTTTGCCCGATTCATCACCTGGCCCAGGCTCTCTTCACCTGAAACATAAACGATTTTGTAATCTGATTTTCGGGCAATTTCGAGCAGCAAAGTCGACTTACCCACACCTGGCTCTCCGCCCAGCAGAATTACGCTGCCGGGTACAATACCTGAGCCTAACAGTAGATCGAATTCAGTAAGTCTGGTCTTGATTCTCTGCGGTTCAACAATTTCCTGACTGTTTGATTCTATGATTTTATTGAGAATAGGGCCGGGTTGGGGTTTACTGGTATCTTTGACGGTCTCTTCCAGAGAGTTCCAGGTTTTACACTGGGTACATTGCCCCTGCCATCGCATATACTCTTCATTGCAATTGCTGCAGATAAAGATGGTTTTAATTTTTGCCATGGCGTAAAAAAAGAAACCCTCAAAAACCGGCCGATGGACGATTTTCAAGGGTTATAATTTTTGCAAAGCGAAAGCTTATTGCAGGTTGTAGTTTCCCAGACCGATCTTGTTGTTAATATCCCAGACCATGATGCCTATTGCCAGAATCAGGAACGGAATAGAAATAACCGCGAAACTAATGATCAGCTTACTCTCCCATTTCAAGTGCATAAAGTATAACGCTACCAGGGTTGCTTTCAATGTTGCAATTGCCAGAGCTACCGTAATATTGAGTGCCAGCGAGCCAAAGTTTATATTTTTCGCCACATACACTGTGATTCCAGTCAATACCAGTAATCCCAGGAACACTAGTAATAATTCTTTAAAGTGTGATTTTCCTTCTGCCATTGTTATCTCCTTATGCCACCAGATACAGCAGCGGGAATAGATAGATCCATATCAAGTCTACAAGATGCCAATACAAACCACCGATCTCAACCGGAGTGTACCAGCCGGAATGAAAATGTCCTTTGATACCTTTCACCAGTACCCAGGTCAATAATCCCAACCCGATAATAATATGCAGACCGTGGATGCCTGTTAAAACAAAGTAAATAAAGAAGAACATGCTGGGCACTGCAGATTCTGCCACAGCCCGTCCTGTTCCGCCCAACCATTGCATATTGGCCAGCTTAAGATTGCCAATGTGCACCTCATGTGCATACTCAAAATATTTATTCACAAGAAAGGCAACGCCGCACAAAATTGTTATTACAAGCAAGATGTTCATCATCTTTACTTTGTTCTTTTTTATGCATTCAATTGCCCAGGCAACTGTAAAGCTGCTGAAGATCAGAATGATCGTATTGATCGTTCCGAATGTCGTGCTCAAGGCTTTTGCCGAGTTGTGAAAATCTTCTGGCATCTTCATATAATAGATCGCATAGCCGGTGAAGAGCATGGCAAACAGCAGTATCTCTGTGCCGAGAAATAGCCACATGCCAAATTTTGACATGTCATATACCATCGGCCCAGGGTTACCCCATTTACTGCCGTCGTGAAGTTTTTTATTTGTCACTGTCGATGTACTCATTGTAACTCCTGCGTTAATTTAACCGGCCTTGCGTCCGTATTCATACGGCCATTCCGTTACCGTTGGAATATCATGAAAATTATGTTCGGGAGGCGGCGATGGAATTTTCCACTCAAGGGTATTCGCATTCCACGGATTGTCTCCGCATTTTTTACCTGTCCAGGTTGAGGCGAAAATGTTGGTGATCGCACTCACATACCCTATTCCCAGTATGTATGCGCCAATCGTTGAAAGAAAGTGGTAATTGGCAAATTCTGGTACATAGTCAAAGTATCTTCTGGGCATTCCTGAGATTCCCATAATAAACTGTGGAATAAAGGTGAGGTTAAAACCGATGAAAACAAGCAAGAAGGTGATCACACCGATTTTCTCGTTATACATCCGTCCGGTAACTTTGGGCCACCAGTAGTATAGTGCTCCCATCAGAGAGATTACCGTACCACCTTGAATGGTGTAGTGAAAGTGAGCCACTACAAAGTAGGTATCATGCAATGGAATATCAACCCCGACTGCACCAAGATACAGACCAGTCAAACCACCGATTGCAAACAGGAAAACAAAGGCCAAGGCATACAGCATCGGGGTTTTCAAATCGATTTGCCCACCGTATAAGGTAGCCAGCCAGTTGAATACTTTAATCGCCGTCGGGATCGCAACCAGAAAGGTTAAGAAAGAAAAGGCGATGGCAACAGTCGTCGAAAGGGAACTGGTAAACAAATGGTGAGCCCATACAATAAAGCTTACCGCAGCAATTGCTATCGATGACCAGGCAATGGCTTTATACCCAAAGATTGGTTTACGAGAGAAAACCGGTAGAACTTCGCTCACCACTCCCATAGCGGGTAAGATCATGATGTAAACAACGGGGTGAGAATAGAACCAGAAGAAATGCTGAAACAGAACAGGGTCTCCGCCCAGTTCAGGATTAAAAAACCCGACACCAAATATTCTTTCGAAGATCAGCAGCAGCAACGTAATACCAATTACCGGGGTTGCAATAACCTGAATCAGAGAAGCAGAATAAATTGACCAGACAAACAGTGGCAGCCTTGTCCAGTGCATGCCCGGTGCCCGCATTTTGTGCACAGTAACAACAAAGTTCAACCCTGTCAGAATAGATGCAAACCCGAGTACAAATGCCCCGGCAGCCAGTGAAATTACACTGGTTCCACTTTTCGCACTGTAAGGTGTATAGAATGTCCAGCCGGTGTCTGCCGGAGACAACAGGCCAAAGCCGATGATGATAACACCAACAACATACAACTGAAAACTCAATCGATTGATAACAGGAAAAGCAACATCTTTAGCACCGATTTGAATCGGTAGAAAGATGTTACCGAACGATGCGATAATACCGGGTACAATAAAGAGGAAGATCATTATCGACCCGTGCATCGTAAAGAATATGTTATACGTATTTGCATCAATAAAATCTTTTCCCGGAAACATCAACTCAGTACGCAAGAGCAGTGCAAAGACACCACCTATTACGAATGAGATCAAAATTGCCACGAGATACATGATGCCGATTCTCTTATGATCGACAGAGCGTACCCATTCCCAGACGCCTTTGCGTGAGAGAAAGTTTTCGTTGTGTGCGTGTTCTGCAGCAGCCATGTTAATTACTCCTTAATTTGTTGCGTAAGATCATTACTATTATTTGAGTGTTTTCAAGTACTCAATCACTTGGGGAACTTCGTCTCCGCTTACCTGCACCACCATTGCCGCGGGGTAACCCTTGACAACTTTGGCTTTCGGGTTTACAATCGACTCTAACAGGTATGCCTCATCGGCTACCAGTTTCGAGCCATCGGATAATTCACGCTCTTTGCCTAAAATTCCGTTTAACGGAGGGCCTACCAGTCGTGTACCATCGAGTTTATGGCAAGATGCACATTTAGAAGTATACACAGCCTCACCCAGTTTTGCCATCATTTCAGGCGACGGCGGCTTGCCCGATGCAAGGTCAGCTTTCTGCTGGGCAATTTTTTCGCGCAGTTTAGCACGGGTAGTTTCTTCCCATGCTTTGTACTCTGCCTCTGGTAAAACTTTAATCGCACTGATCATACCAGAGTGGTTCAATCCGCAGTATTCGGTACAGAACATGTGGAATGTACCGGCCTGAATAGCCTGAAACCATTGGCGGGTTTTCAAACCGGGTACAACATCCTGTTTAATTCTGAAAGCCGGTACGTAAAAACTATGAATTACATCGAGCGAGGTCATCTCAAGCAGGTATGCTTTGCCCAACTGCACAACAATCGGGTTACGGGCAGGAATTCCCTTGCCCGGTACCGGGTTGGTCGAGCCAATATTTTTATAGCATTCCTGGATTCCAGATTCTGCATCGCGCTCACAGATGGGATACTCAATGTCCCATGCCCACATACGACCGGTTACCTTGAGAGTCTCTGCCCCGGAAGGTGGAGTTTTCAACTCGAGGTATGTAATCATACCATAGTAAAAAATAACAAACATAATTAAAGTGGGAATCACAGTCCAGATAATCTCAAGCTTGGTGCTATGGGTCAGGTAAGGAGTTATTTTGTCGGCCTCACCTTTTTTACGGCGGTATTTGATCACAAAATAGATCAAAGCACCTTCTACCAGTACGAACGAAATTCCGCAGATAATGGTAATGAGCCAGAAGGCAAAGTCTATGCCCCCGGCAACTGTTGAAGCTTCGGGTGGAAGCACAGCGAAAAAAAGCTTAGCGGCAAATGTCATGGATACTTCTCCTGAGTTGTCTTAGATTGCTATTGATAACGAATAATATCATTTCGTTGTTATTTTCCTTTTTTGCGGTATCGGTACCCGACAATGCCCAGGGCGATTAGAAAGAGAATCGCCAGACCTATAGAACCAATTCGCATTACCCGCCAGGCAAGTATATTATACCGTTTGGTGACGGGATCATAGCTGTAGCAGTACATCAAGACAGAGTCAATAACATCACCTATCTTGCCCTGTGCTGCTTCCAGCAATGCCAAACGATAATCTGAATCTGGGTAGTCAACTCCATAAAGGTATCGGGATATTCTGCCATCAGGAGTCAAAAAAATGATCACTGCGGGGTGCAGGTAATCTTCACCGTCTTTCTTATAATAAAAACCAAGTGCTTTGCTCAAGGCATCGATATCTTGCTGACTGCCTGTCAAAAAATGCCAGCCCTTGCGTATATCTTTTGTGACATCATCGGGAAATTTTTCAACATAGCTTTTGCGTTTAGCCTGTGCAAGCTGAATGGTCTCTTCAGGGTTAATGCTGTAACTCAAGATTGTGTAATCTTTACCCGGTATAAATTTTTTCTCACGCAAGACTGCATCGAGCAGGCCATTTAAAACGAGATTACACAAATTGGGACAACTGAAATAAACAGGTGCGATGACGACCGGATGGCTGCCATCAAAATATTTGGCCAGTGTCACCAGATTGCCATCCTGGTCTTTGAACGCTGCCGTAGCAGGAATTCTGCCACCCGAGCGTTCATCAATGCCGACACCTTCTGGCGGTGCGACCTGGCCAGCCAGATCTGTCACGGGCATGATCCACACCAGCATAATGAGCAAAAAAACGAAGTTATAAAAACGGGGCGGATGCATTTAGTTTCGGCAGTCTGCAGCACTGCCTTATGTTGAACAGATAATTTACAAACCTGCTACAGTGGTAAATTTCTTAAATATAATTTTATCTGCTAAATATCATGATAAATTAAAATTTGAAAAAAATTTCTATGAATCTACTCGTTATGACTATATTTCAATTTGGTGGAAATTTTCTGGCTAGTGCCTGGATTTTTCGTGTTCTCAATTCAGAATTTTTAATTTGACATTCCCAAAATACATAAACATGAAAGCCTAACCGCCTCAATTTTGATGAAATTCTCAGATCACGGGTTCTATTTTCATTGAATTTTTTATTCCAAAAGTCAGTATTTGATTTTGGTGTATATGCAAATTTGCAGCCGGTATGTCTGTGCCAGAAGCAACCATTTACAAATACAATTAAATTTTGCTCTCGAAAATAAAAGTCTGGTTTCCCTGGTAGCTCTGAAAAATGAAGTTCGAATTTATAGCCAAGCTTTCTAAACTCTGTCATCAATAATATTTCTGGGCCAGTATTTTTTGACCCTATACGAGACATGTTCCATTTACGGTGATCTTTTGAAATCCTATCAGCCATCAGGCTGTCGCACGTTGCGGAGAAATAAGTGCAGATACCATTTGCTTTGCAATTGCGGTGACCAGCGGGACAACAACAGAGTTTCCGAACTGTTTATATGCTTGCGTATCAGAGACCGGAATTTTGAAAGAATCCGGATAGCCTTGTAGCCTAGCACACTCTCTGGGTGTCAATCTCCGGGGGTTTTTTCCTTGTTGTGGGATCAAAATTTCGGAACCGTCTTTATAATAGCGTGCACTCAAAGTTCGCGACCATGAATCAAGGTCAGCCAATCCAAATCCAAAACCATTTCCTGCTGCCCGATGCTTTTCTGCATATTTTTTCAGATAATCCCACAATCCATCAGTCAATGTATACTTTGATGGTACATTCTTCTCTAAAATGGTCTTAAGCTTTGGCGGCACTGATTCAGGAGCCGGGAACAAAAACGGTTTCATTTCTGCAATTATTGGCCGCCTGAAGCCTACAATAAAAATACGTTCGCGGTGCTGAGGAACATAAAATTTTCCATCCAAAATTTGAACCTGAATATCATATCCCAATTCTGTGAGTGTTCGTGAAATTACCTCAAAGGTTCTTCCTTTATCATGCGAACGTAAATTTTTGACATTCTCAAGAAGAAATGCCATTGGTTTTTTTGCTTCTATTATCCTTGCTACGTCAAAAAAAAGAGTGCCCTGAGTTTTATCCTTGAACCCGTGTTCCCGGCCAAGACTATTTTTTTTCGAAACACCTGCAATTGAAAAAGGTTGGCACGGAAAACCAGCAACCAATATATCATGATCGGGTACTTGCTCAATATCTAACTTTGTGATATCGCCATAAGGCTTTTCACCAAAGTTTCTTTCATACGTAATCTGGGCAAATTTATCCCACTCTGAACTGAATACACATTTAGCCCCCTGTGCTTCAAAAGCAATTCGCATTCCGCCAATTCCAGCAAAAAGATCAATAAAACGAAAGGTTCCCATTATAGAATGAGACATAACAAGCATCGACATCATCACAGTCAATAAATATTTGGTTTACTTTTAATATCATCAAGCCGTTCAATATAGTACTGATTTTTTGTACTTTTCAGTTCATTGTAAACAAATGTTTTTGGCACGAATGGTGTTTAATGATAAGATTTTGGGTATTGCCGCAAAATATCTATCCGCAGTTGAAATAGACCCTAAAACTTCGAATCAGCATGAGTTTAATGCAGTTTCTCAGCTTAAGCAAATCATTGGCGAGCACCGTAAAGACTTCGAGACAAATTTTTTATACCTTGATGATTTAGAAAATACTATTGAAGCATCTGGAAAATTAACCTGGTATGACGCCAGAGAAAACCATGCTACAAGAACCGAGCATCGAATTTATTATAAGAAAAATCCTGTAATTTCGAAAGCAACGGAAGGTGATTTGATCGTTTTTATTGTTCTGAGTCCTGATAAAATGTTGGTCATAATTGCTCCTAGACAGAGTACAATTGAGTCACAATTACTGTGGCTATTTAACATAAAATTATCAAAAAATTCGTTAGTCATAAAATCTTTTGAGGAATCTCGATTCTATGAATCAGAATTTGCGGGAAGAATCATATTACAAAAAATTGGACTGGAAGAATCTGTACAGTCATTCGATATCGAAAACCTAACCCTCGCACGATTTAAGACCCATATGCCTTCAACTAAAGAAATGGCGTCGTTTATTCAGGAGAATTTTAGCCAAAACTATAATCCTGAACAGGAAGCGGACGAATTACTTTTACACTTGATGGAAAAAGAAGAATTAGTCTTTAAATTACTGGAAAAAATTGAAGTCGAAAAACGTCTCAAGGACAGGTTCAACAGTGTAGAAGAATTTATATCGTACTCGTTATCTATCCAAAACAGAAGGAAATCCCGGGCTGGATTTGCATTTGAAAATCACATTGAATTTGTTCTACAGATGAACAAGGTCGCATTCGACCGAGGTAAAATTACAGAAAACAGATCTAAACCAGACTTTATTTTTCCAGGCATTTCAGAATATCAGAATCGCAATTTTCCAGAAAGCCGGCTTATTATGCTTGGGGCAAAAACGACAGCCAAGGACAGGTGGCGACAAATATTGAGTGAAGCCAAAAGGGTTGACACAAAACATCTTGCCACCATTGAGCCTGCAATCAGCATAAATCAGCTGGAAGAAATGTCTTACAACAAAGTAACACCGGTAGTACCGGAAAAAATTCGAACAACCTATCCTGCAAATTCATCTCATATCCATATTTCATTTTCGGAATTCATCAAAATGGTAAAAGAGAAATGAATCTTTTATTTCAATTTTTACCAATTAAGTATTCTTCCCTTTCTTTGTCCCAGTGGAAACCATTATAGCGATAGAATGCTGCCATACCAGAATCATATACCAAAGACTCTTCAAATTTATCAAACATTTCATTGAATATCGAACTTATCTTCTCAGCTGCTCCAGAATCAAATACTTTTCTTTGAGTCACAACATCAATAATTTCTGCAGGTTCGTCATCTGGATGAATAAATAAACCTATAGATAGCATACGAATCCACCAGCGATACAGTCCCAACTTCCCTGCTCTGTCCAGATCAGGAATATCTTTCTTACTATACATAATAACAGTTTATATTATTTCCTATATTATGTAAACTTTTTTATTTATTTTTTAAAATAATTCAAGGAGTTTAACTATTGCTTTTTGCATGCTCGGCCCCACTTCACCCGGTATTTCTCAACTCAACCTAAATGCTCTAAAAATTCTTCCTGCCGATGATTTTCAACCGCGCGGGGTGAACGTGACTTTCGCACTTCGGCAATCGCTTCGGCAGCTCGAAATCCCTTATGCCGCATAAGGTAAGCCGGTACAGCCAGCCCAGAGCGACCTAAATCACCAATCAAATTAGAATTCAGGATTATAGCTGATCGTCTTACCATAAAGAACTTGACAGAATGACAATCTCAAACTAGAAAAATTTATGATCAAAAATCAACTATTGGAAGAACTGAATCAGGTACCCGATGAATTGTTGACTGAGATTTTTCACTATACTGTTTACTTGAAATCAAAACATATGCACCCATTAGAAACCCCAATTTTGAGCCAAATCGCACTTGGTCAGGAATGGCTGCTTCCAGAGGAGGACACAGCTTGGGAGAGTTTGTAATTGGTGATATTGTTGTTCTACCCTTTCCGTTTTCTGATTTGTCGGGCTCAAAAAAAAGACCCGGTTTTGTCATCGGGGTTCCTGATGATTTTCATTTGATCATAGCACAAATCACAAGTAAATCTTATCATGATGTTGCAGTAATAGAATTAAAATCAGAAGATTTTTATAAGGGGAATCTGCCCATCACTAGTTATATAAGATCGACCAAGATATTTACAGCTCTCAGTGAAACGGTTCTTTATAAAGCTGGTACAGTAGGTAATCATATCAAAGAAAAAGTGTTCAACGAGCTTGTTAAAATTTTTGATTACAGGCAATAGCGACTTTTTTGTCTCTCTGATTACCATTCAACGACTACAGTTTAATCTTGAAACCAGTATTAAATATTGGCACTATTGAACTCATATACGGGTTGCAAAAAACAAAAATCTCAACCAAAATGTTCTAAAAATTCTTCCTGCCGATGATTTTCAACCGCGCGGGGTGAACGCGACTTTCGCACTTCGGCAATCGCTTCGGCAGCGCGAAATCCCTTATGCCGCATAAGGTAAGCCGATACTGCCAACCCAGAGCGACCAAGCCCGCCGACACAATGAACCAGAACATTCTTATCTTTCTGTAACAGAGAATGCATCCAGTCGGTTGTTTCTTTCATTTCATCAACAGCGGGAATACCCTGGTCGGTGATAGAGTGCCATTTGACCTCAAGCCCGTTTTTGCGATACTCATCGAGTAAATCTTCGGTACCATATTCTGTGAGCTCTGGTTTTGTCACCAATACCAGTACCGCCGATATTTTTTCATCTAGAATTGTCTTAATATCGTCCTGCAGATTTCGACCACGATCTTTACGGCCGGGCAAAATTGTTATGCCAATGCGACCAATCCCATTATCACTGGGAATATCCTGTAAATAATCTACCCGCAATGCCCGTGAACTCAGCAGAGCACTTTCAACGGCCATGGCAGCATGCGCTCCCGTATAAAGTGCCCACTTCTTCTGCCAGTCATTGCATTCATCAAATGACAGGGTATGCATTGTATAGCGCAGCATTGCAATGTATAACTGGTAAGGATCGCGATCAAGCTGAATCAGCTCTTTGTAATAGCTTCGCAGTTTGCACATGGTACGCCAGGCACGTTGAAATTGCGCAAACTCAAATGTCTCAGCAATGCTTTCTGACGGCACTGCCCACAGGTCTTTTGTTCTCAGCAGTTCATCAGAAAATCGGATGGCTTCTTTGAATTCATTTTCATTCTCTACTTTTGTAAAGATATACATTAAATCATTCTCAAGCTTGATAAGATCTTTTAGAATATGCCCGCGATGGGTATGAAAAAAATCGATTAGCCACACATTCGATGAATCATCGACGATGATATTTGCACCATTCAAATCACCATGCAGATAAGCGACATACCGATCCTGGCTGTCACCCTCATCAATACTGCCGAGAGTGCGCTCATAAAAGCGAACAACATTGGGCGCTGAAACTCCCGGTAAGATCATGATCTCATCATCGTCAACCCCGTGCATTACCAGAGCATTGACTCGCGATCTTACAGAGGGGGCATATTTGGCCTGAAAATCATAGTAATGCAGTAAGTTCATCCGCTCTAATGATGAGGCTTCATATAATTTACCCAATTGTTTGAGAAACACCGTATCTAAAATACGATGAATTTCTTTTTCATCGCTGCCGCCCATGTATAGTTTCTGGAAGGTTGAGACATTACCTTCATTCATGGCTGCATAACGGTATTTTATGCCACCCCGGTCTTCGATTTCGACAAAATCAGTAATGCTCGGCGCGCTGTTGCCAAGAACCTCTTGAATGCGCTCAAAAGAAATTCTCTCTCGGGCAATCAGATTGCGGGGCCCCACTTTAATAACAGCCGGGCTCTGCAGGTGCCCGAGCTGGTCACGGGCTCTGGCTTTCAATACCAGATTTCCAGAAAAACCGCCGTCGAGTGTTTTGAACTCAACTTCACGGCAGTCGCGAAAGAGAAATTCCAGTATGTGATGATCATTGGCCGAGACATTGGTATTGCCTTCAAAATTCATGCGAGCACTTTGCATCATGCCGGTAGATGTTTTTACCCTCGGTGCTGAGCCTGTCAAAAACTCGGCAAACGCAGCAGGTGATTCAAATATTTCGACATCGAGTATTTTTCGAATCTGATCGAGCATCATGAAATGCATTGAGCGTGATGAGCTGGCAGTCAATGCAGTACAAACCGCAATTCTGAAATCAGGATACCGGGTACGAAGATCATAACAGAGAAAGAATATTTTGGCCTCTGTCCATACTCCGGCGATGCCTATTTTCAGGTCACGGCCTTTCAGTGGATCTAATACTGCCTGTAAATTGGTATCGACAAAATCATTCAAGCCGGATGCATCGACAATTATTTCATTGTCTCTTTTCTTGCGCAGACCTTCAAAGATGAATTCAGCACCCGGGGTATTGGCAATACAGTGAGAACCAAATTGTTCAAGGTGGCCTTTTTGCGATTCATCTTGAGGGTTATGCCAGTCCCGAATATGAATAATACCCAGATCATCTTCATTTTGAGAGTATGCCCAGTTGATGATATGGTTTACCGGGCCTTCTTCAATTCTTTCTCCCGACAGGCGGCGGGCTTCTTCATAGCCTACGTGCAGCAGATTGGGCAGGGGGTCATATTTTTCTATGAGCCGTACAAAATCATTCTGCAGGCACTGGGTCATCAAAACAGATTTAGCTTTCATGGTTCTTGTTCCGTTAATTCAATCAAATATTTACTTGCCGGGTAAGCTTCGGCCAGTTTTTTTCGATACGATTCAAACTCCCGCACTGCTCCCGTCTTCTGAAATGACAGTGAGGTTTTATAAAGGGCTTTTTCATATAACACTCGATCACCGGAGTATAGATACACCACCCGGGTAAATTCTTTCGCCGCTTTATCATATTCTTTGCGCTCAAGGTGAATTTCTCCCAGATAAAACATTGCCTGACCAGCCAGCACCGAATCTTCTTTTCTGCTCACCTGTCTGAAATAATCAAATGCCTGAGAGTACATTTTATCAAAATAATAGCTCTCACCCAGATAAAATCTGGCAGGTACTGAGAAATCAGGGTCGTCGATAATGCCCGAGAGAGGTTTTCGGGCAGCCTGCCACTTTTTCTGCATCAGCAGGAACTTTGCCTCTCGTAATGCAGTTTCTTTTCTTAAATAACTGTCTTTTGCAATAAACTTTCTGTTTTCGGTTATCTCTTTCAAGCCGCTTTCAGCATCGCCCTGGTCTGCATAGATTTGCAGAATTTCGAGCAGAGCGCGTACCTGAAAAGGAGCAGCTTCAGGTTCTTTAGCACGCAAGACTTCTTTTAAGATTGCTACGGCCTTGTCTGTTTTTTTCGATTCAGCATATAAAGTAGCGCGTGAAAACCGGGCTTCCCATGCAGAGTCGCCTGACTTGCGTTCGATAATCTCGAGATATAAAGCCTCTGCTTTATCAAACTCCCCTTTCCCGCGATAATAATCTCCTAGATCCCGTTGAATTTCAGGCAGGTAACTCGAGGCTGAATTATGGGCAGAGAGACGACTGGCGACTTCTTCGGCCCGGGCCGGAAAATCCAGTTTCAAATGGCATACTGCCAGATTGTAAAATGCTTCATCGAGTAAATTCGATTCTGGGAAATCTGTCGCAAGAGTTTCCAAAGCTGCAATCGCTTCGGGATATTTTTTTCGACCCATTCTGGTTTTACCAAGATCAAGTCTCGCCTTCTGTCGAAAGCTGATATCCGCATTCGGGTTATCTGCAACGGCAATAAAACCGGTTTCGGCTTCGGCAAACTGATTGAGGCGAAACAAACTCCAGGCTCGAAAATACTGACTTTCAACTCTGCGTTTACCTTCAGGGTAAGAATTTATATATTCATCAAATGCAGGTATTGATTTCTCGTAATCCCGCTGCCGATACAGCAGCCAGGCATTCTGAAATCTGGCTTCTTCAGCTTCTTCTGGAAAATCAGCAGCCTTGGCAATAATTTCACCATATGCTTTTCGGGCTGCATCAAAATCCCGCAGATTAAACTGGCAGGCCGCCCATGCCAGCTTGGCTTTCACTTTAATTTTTTCTGATTTCGCTTCTTTTTCCAGTTTACGAAATTCATCCGCAGCGCGCGCATACTGGCTTAATTCAAAGTAACTCCATCCGACCCCAAGCCATGCCTCATCGAAGCGTGCATGATCTTTGAAAAAGCGCAAGACCCGGCGATAACTCTGCAATGCAGAATCATAGGCGGTCAAAGAAAAATGAATTTCTCCCTGCAGGTAGTATGCATCGGCGCGCCATGTACTGCGAGGATATTTTTTCACCAGATCTTCAAGCTGAGCAAAGGCCTTGTCTGACATACCGGCTTTGAACCAGGCCTGCGCAGCCATAAACATCGCTTCTGGCTGGCTGTTTTCCGTTGAATCCATTGCCGTGAGTATTTCATATTGAGAGGCGGCTGCGGTAAAATCTCCCGATAGAAAGAGAAGGTCCCCTGTCTTGCGCCGCAGAGCATATTTAATCGCAGGTTTGATATTCTCTTTCTCAGAAATATTCGAGTATAAATCAAGTGCCGCGGTGATATTTCCTTTTCGGTATTGAATATCACCGATTAACTCAAGGGCCGGTAAATAAAATTCACTCTCTGGAAACCTCTCGACTAAAGCATTCAGATAAACTAACGCATCATTATCATTTTTTAACTCGACGGATGTCTGGGCCTGTCTGAAATAAACTGAATCAATCTGTTTCCAGTCGGGATATCTTTTCGTAAGTTCATCGAGCTTCGCACGTGAGCCGGCAATGTCTTTCTGGCTGTAACGGCACAAGGCAATAAAATACATTGCCTCAGGTGCACTTTCAGAATCGGGAAATCTTTCGAGAATGAGATTAAATGCCCGTTCTGCTTCCGTTATATTGCCCTCTGCATACCAGGCTTTGCCGATCCATAATTGTGCCTTATCTTCGATTCCTGCTGCACCATAATTGACTACCGCTTTTTGAAATTCCCGTCGGGCGGCGGCAAACTCTTTGAGGTTATAGTAGGCTATCCCGAGTTGTAAAGAGATTGTGCCGTTTATCTTTGCATCGGGATAGCTGATCAGGGAACGTTGAAACTCGGCAATCGCTTCATCATAGCGTTTTTCCTGCATGTAGATGTAGCCGATTGTATAGAGCGCATTCGGTGCCAGCGAGTTCTGCGGAAAAGTTCGTACAAAGACCTTGTGTGTTTCAAGGCTTTGCTTATAATTTCCCTGATAAAAATATGCTTCGCCAGTAAAATAATCAGCACGGGGGATGAACTCTGATGAAGGCCAGTCACGGCGCAGAATTTTAAATTCGAAAATTGCAGATTTATAATCAGCCTCATAGTAATAGGTCAATGAATTATAGTACTGGGAGTCATCGCCGTATTCACCGGTGGGATCTTTCGCAACAATTTCCTGAAAGATAAGCCGGGCAGCATAGTAGTTGCCGTCTTTAAATGCTGCACCTGCTGCCCGAAAATTCTGTTCTGAAGAAAAGAACTGGCCCCAGATAGCCTGTCGCACAGAGAAACCACAGCTCACGATGAGCAGAAAAAGCAATAGAATTTTTTGAGCAGAGAGAGAACTCAAAGACGTTTGCAATAATTTCAGCCAGTCTTTATCTTTTGATGGTGAAAATTTTAAAGTCATCGGTTTTTCAGAATTCACTGTTAAGACAGATTCAGACATACCTTTATTTGACGTTATCACAGGATAAATCGTGATAAATTTGAATCAGATATAATCTTACCCAATTGTTCTTTGACAAAAGCCGCATCAATCGTAACTTCATTGTCTTTGAAATCCTGGGCGCGAAAAGAAACATCTTCGAGCATTTTTTCCATGATGGTGTGCAGTCGACGAGCGCCTATATTTTCCTGACGCATATTCATATCCAGTGCAATTTCTGCAATTGCTTCAAAGCCGCTTTCTGTAAAGGCCAAGGACACCCCTTCTGTGCTCAATAGAGCCTGGTATTGTTTTGAGAGTGCGTTACGGGGGTTTTGCAAAATTTCAACATAGTCTTCTAAAGCAAGGGCTGTCAGTTCAACCCGAATGGGAAAACGCCCCTGCAGTTCGGGAATCAGATCGCTGACTGCTGAGATATGAAAAGCCCCCGCTGCAATAAACAGTATATGATCGGTTTTGATTTGTCCGATTCTGGTATTGACTGTCGAGCCCTCTACTAAGGGTAGAATATCACGCTGAACACCTTCCCGGGAAACATCAGGGCTGCCTTTGCTTCCCCGACTGGCAATCTTATCAATTTCATCAATAAAGATAATTCCATTCTGCTCGGCTAAGTCTACAGCTTCTGCTTTAATTTTTTCCATATCGAGCAGATTTTCAAGTTCTTCACTCAATAAAAGTTTGCGTGCATCTTTGATTGCCAGCTTTCTGCTTTCCTTTTTTTTGGGAAAGATATCGCCCAGCATATTCTGCATCTGGTTTTCTATTTCTTCCATACCCGGCATGGCCATAACCTGCATGACCGGCCCGGATGATGTTGCCTGTGCACGTATTTCGATCTCCCGATCTTCTAATGACCCGGCTTTCAATTTTTTTCTGAAAATATCGCGAACCATCGCTTCATCGTCATCGACTGACTTTTCAGTTGAGTCTGCCCCTGAGACAAGAATATCGAGAATACGTTCTTCTACTTTTTTTTCTGCAGCTTCGAGATTTTTCTCTTCATGCCGTTCTCGAACCATTTTCATGGCAATCATCGCCAGATCCCGAACCATGCTTTCTACATCGCGGCCAACATAACCAACTTCGGTAAATTTAGTTGCTTCTACTTTAATAAACGGTGCATTGGCCAGTTTCGCCAGACGCCGCGCAATTTCAGTTTTGCCCACCCCTGTCGGGCCAATCAGAATAATATTTTTCGGATGGATTTCTTCGCGCAGGGGATCTTCACCGAGGGATTGTCTGCGGCTTCGATTTCTCAGCGCTATTGCAACAGCTTTTTTGGCATCTTTCTGTCCGATTATGAATTCATCCAGTTTTGCGACAATTTCTGCCGGGGTGAGTCCGTTTACCATTTTATAATTTCTCCAAGATCAGATTTCCATTGGTAAAAACACATATTTCTGCTGCGAGTTTCATTGCTTCTTTCGCAATATGCTCTGCATCGAAATCTGTATTGTTGAGCAGAGCTCTCGCCGCAGCAAGTGCGAAGTTGCCTCCCGAACCAATAGCCACCACACCATCAGGGGGTTCAATCACATCACCATTGCCGGTCAGTAACAGGGTGGCACTTTTATCTGCTACGATCATCATCGCTTCAAGCCTGCGCAGTACACGATCGGTACGCCAGTCTTTTGCCAGTTCGACCGACGAGCGTGTAAGATTACCAGAGAATGCTTTTAATTTTTCTTCAAACCTCTCCATGAGCGTAAAGGCATCCGCCGTTGCACCTGCAAAACCTGCGATTACTTTATCTTCATATAATCGCCGTACCTTGACAGCGTTGCCCTTCAAAATTGTATTGCCGGCACTTACCTGCCCGTCACCTGCCATCACTACCTGGTTATTTCTGCGTACACAGCAGATCGTTGTCGCGTGAAAATTCATTGCGTTTTGTTTTCTCCCATAGGTTCGCCTTTTGCATGCGGATGCGCAAGACGGTAAACATGCTGTAATCTTTCTTTGGCAACATGTGTATAATTTTGCGTCGTTGAGACACTTGCATGACCAAGCATTTCCTGTACATGACGGATATCTGCCCCTGAATTCAGCAGATCGGTTGCGAAAGAATGCCGCAGGCTGTGAGGGGTAAATGTTGCATTCACTCCCAGTCTGTAACGCCGCTTGCGCATGAGCAG
>JAGRNJ010000017.1:32661-62851 GCA_020440825.1 Leptospiraceae bacterium
CGCTGCACCCTGCCGGGTCAAGGCATACCCTTGTGAGTTGAGAAAGGTGGCATCTATACCCGGTTTTGCTTTTAGATTCCTCTGTTCAATATACCGTTCTAGAGCTTCACGCGCCGCCTGGCCAATGAAAACAATTCTTTCTTTGCCGCCTTTACCCGTCACCTTGATACTTTCTTCGATGGCAGAGTCGACACCATTTGCGCAGAGTGAATAAATATCAGTTGAGAGAGCCTCTGAGATACGCATTCCTGCAGAGTACATCAGCTCCCATAATGCCAGGTCTCTGCACTCTTGAAATAATTTCTCGTCTTCGTCTACCTCAAGAAACTGTTCGAGTACAACCGGACGCACAGGTCGGGGCAGATTTCTACGATAGCGCGGAGCCCTCAATTTGCGGGCTTTGTTTTGTTCATGAAAGCCGCGCCGGTGACAGAACTGATAAAAAACTTTCAACGATGCGATCTTACGCGCCTGGCTGTTGCGCTGCAGGGGGACTGAAAAATTTGCCAGAAAATTGTATACATCTGCCTGCTCGTAATTTTGCCAGTCAATATGTTCTGTTGTACAAAAATCAAGCCACTGTTTCACATCCCGCAAATACGCTTCAACAGTTCCTGATGCAAAATTTTTCTCATAGCGCAGGTAATGCCCAAACTGCAGATACTGTTCTGGCATAACATCATCTGATGCCCACATCAGGATGCAGCCCCATTGTTATCTGAATTCGATTCGCCGGCATTATCTTCGCTTGCTTCTTCCATGACGTACTTGCATTCCACATTCTGGCAGGTAAGAGTAATACCGGTTTTACGCACTTTCTGGCCCATGATTGAGTTACAACGCGGGCAGGTTTTCTTTGCCGGGGTCTCAAGCATGGTAAACTCACAACCACTGATCGAATACTGATCACAGCCAAAAAAGTTTCTTCCTTTTTTTGTCTTTTTCTTAACCACTTTCCCTGTACACAGCGGGCAATCTCCCAGAGGAATACTTTCGGTATACCGGCAACCGCCCGCAAAATCTGCACAGCCTATGAAGAATCCATTTTTTCCCAGTTTTTTGAGCAGCTGGTTCCCGCATTTTGGGCAATCGCGTCCGGTCGGTATGCGAATCAGGTGAGACTGGGACTCCATAGTCTCGCCTGCTTTGACCAGATCTTTGGCAAACGGTCCGTAAAAATCATGCAGCATCTGCCGCCACTCTACCCCGCCGTCAGCTACCGAGTCGAGCTGGGCCTCCATGCCGGCTGTAAATTCAAGATTTACAATTTCAGGAAAATGTTTCACGAGCATAGTATTGACAACCCGACCCAGCATGGTCGGTATCAATTGCCGACCCTTTCTTTCAATATAAGAACGTTTATCGAGAGTTCCCATAGTGGGAACATAAGTTGCCGGCCGGCCTATTCCCGATTCTTCCATTACTTTGATCAGTGAAGCTTCAGTATAACGCGCCGGCGGCTGGGTAAATTTCTGCAGTTTGTTGAGCTCTTGCAGTTTTTTTTCTTCGCCTTCGTGAAAGGCAGGAACATAAAGATTTTTATCTTCACCCGTGGGAAACACGGCGCGAAAACCGGGGAATTTCTGGCGGCCAGAAGAAAAACGAAACTGCAGAGTTTTTTCACCCGCACATTCCAGCTCAAGGGTAACCAGCTCATCGATTCCGGGATTCATCTGTGATGCAATAAATCGACGCCAGATAAGAGAATACAATTTGAACTGGTCTTTTGATAAAAACTTCTCAATAGACTCAGGCGAACGGGCAGGATCAGTAGGGCGGATGCACTCATGTGCATCCTGGGCTGCTTTTTGATTTTTTGTATATATATTTGCCTGGTCAGGCAAATATTCCTGAGAATAATTTGCCCCAATAAAATCTCGTGCGCCTTGCAGACCTGCCTCTGAAATACGCGTACTGTCTGTTCTCATGTAAGTAATCAGACCGGTAAGATTCCCGTCACCGAGTTCTACCCCTTCATAAAGGGATTGTGCGACTGACATCGTTTTCTGAGCGCGAAATCCCAGTCGGGTTGAGGCTTCCTGCTGCAGCCGACTGGTAATATAAGGAGCCGGAGGCTTTACCCGGCGTTCGCTGGTTTTTCGTTGAGAAACAATTGCCGGTACAGAATGCGCAATTTTTTCAAGTGCATCTGCCTCTGCTGCACTGTGAATTTCTGGCTTTTTGCCATCTACTGCTGAGAGTCGAAAAACCGTCGTGCGGTCTTTTGCCTTCTCGGCTTGAAAGGTAGCTTCTATTTCCCAGTATTCTACCGGAATAAACTTATCAATTTCGTCTTCCCGCTCACACAGAATTTTCAATGCAGCAGACTGCACCCTGCCTGCAGAGAAACGCCGAGAGCCAAATTTTTCTTGTAAAATTGGCGAGATACTGTAGCCCACCAGCCGGTCTAAGATTCGCCGGGCCTGCTGTGAGTTCACCATCTTTTCATCTATCATGCGCGGGTTTGAGACTGCAGCAACGACGGCTTCTTTGGTGATCTCGTTGAATTCGACCCGTGATATAGAAGAATTCACAGTCGACAATGCTCTCGAGAGATGCCAGCTGATTGCTTCGCCTTCGCGATCGGGGTCAGTCGCAAGTAAAATATGGTCAGCAGATTTTGCTGCTTTTTTTAATTCTGACAGCGTTTTCCCCTTACCGCGAATGGTTATATAATGAGGTTCAAAATTATCTTCGATGGATATACCCATACTGCTTTTAGGCAGATCAATTAAATGTCCTTTCGAAGATTCAATACGGTATTCTTTACCCAGGAATTTGCTCAGCGATCGGGTTTTGGTGGGAGACTCGACAATGACAAGAACAGGTTTTTTTTTCTGTATAGACTTACTTTTGCTCGACGATTTTTTCTTTTTCGGTGTAGACATTATTTCCCCGCAATTCTAATATCGGCAAAGAGGGGTTGGCGATTAACTATGGGCAAGAAAAGCCTGTAATTCTTTCTTTTTACCGTATTTTTTCAGCTTCAGCAAAGTCTTTTTTTCAATCTGTCTAACCCGCTCTTTTGACAAAGTAAACTTTTTACCAGCCTGTGTCAAAGAAAGCCGGGGCTTACCATTTAAGCCAAACCTGTATTCAATGATCAACCGTTCATTTTCGGTCAATTCACTGAGAATCGAATTCAGTTCGTCGCTCAGGGCGTTGTCCATCACCTGGTTTTCAGGGGTTTCATATTTTGTGTCTTCTACCGCAGATACCTGGGTAGTTTCTGAGTCATTCGAGACCGGGGTATCAAGAGAGATCAGGTCACTCGAGATTGATTTTAACCAGCGGATTTCTGCTTCAGGAATATCGAGCCGTTCAGAGATCTGGGTAATACTGGCTTCATGGCCAAGTTCGGCCTCAAGGTCTTTTTGAATTTTTTCAATTCGATTCAGATCAATGGTTCTGTTCATTGGCAATCGAATTAATGATGCTTTTTGATTGATGGCTAGAATAATTGCCTGACGAATCCACCAGACGGCATAGCTGATAAAATGAAAGCCCATTTCAGGATCAAAACGGTCTGCAGCTTTGATCAGACCCATATTGCCTTCATTAATAAGATCGAGCAGACTGATGCCGTATTTCTGGTATTTTTTGGCTACCTGCACCACAAATCGCAAGTTAGAGACGATCAGTTTATCTTTTGCAGCCTGTTCTCCCCGTACAGCGGCCCTTGCCAAAGAGTCTTCCTGCTCGCGAGTCAAGAGCGGGATTTTATTGATTTCTTCAAGATACCACTGGATAGATGATTCAGTATAAGGATTATTGGCCGAGGCAACCCCCTGCCCTGCACCATTCTCATCTGAAATATCATCATCGGCGACAGATTTTAGCCTGTCTTCTTCGAGAAGATCATCGTCTATTTGTAAATCTGTCTCAGTTTCATCCATTTTTAAGTTTTGATCCATATTGAATCTTTATCTCCCAGATGGTTCACATTGAGATTGAACAATGCTCTGGTCAACCGAACCTCAAACAACCGGTTGTGACCACCATCTTGCGGGCACCATCTTGAGTGTAAATGAGACCGCAAGGCACAATTAAAGCTTTTCCGCGAGTGTAAACCGTAATTCAAAATTCCTCACCACAGTGTGACCTCTTTCTGACAGTTAGACGTTTTTTTCTGTAAAAAAGTAACGATTTCTTGACGATTCGATTCAATACTGTCTTTTGCCCGATGCCCCGAATACAGCTGATTACCGGGCAAACCATCTTTCGTCGGGAGTATAAAAAGGTGTACAGAGACTATGTTTCTGTATCCTGCTATACCACTCTGCGGGATGGTTTGCGCAATGCATTGCATAATCCGGTCGATTTGCTGGCAATTGATGCCCAGATCCTGATAAACCAGACAGACGATCATTCAGAGTGTTCACTCGATGACTCATGGCTGCTGAAAATCACGGGTCAAAAGAATATTCAGCAGGGCGAAATCGGCATTGTTCTGATTGTTCCCGATGCTCTTGTGGCAAATTCCCTGGTACGTTCATCCATCCGCCGATTTCAAGCCGAAGGTGTCGATATTTTTCGCTATAACCCCGCATTAAATGAAAAGCAATACACCATTGAAGATTTTCATGCGGCTGTGCTGAAGACTCTGCATAACCTGCACTTAAAAAGGGCAACGTTGCTGCTGCAGCAGGAAAATTCAGCCTGGTCATCATACCAGAGTTTATTGCCGCGTCCAAAGTTTGACAAGATGGACGCTCCGCCACCATCGTTTTTATGTGGTTTCAGCCCGAAAACAGAAGAACTGCGCAAGCTGACTGCCCTGGCCGCCAGCCAGGATGCACCGGTTCTGCTCATGAGCCGAAAAAACCTCGAAGCAGAACGTATTGCGCTGTTCATTCACTCGCAAAGCAAACGTGCAAAACATCCGTTTTATAATCTGAACTTTGCTGCCATACCGTCTCATCTGCATGCTTCCCGTTTATTCGGATACCGTAAACCGGATAATATGCTCCAGCGCGGCGCCCTTGATCTGGCCGGTGCCGGAACCTTATTTCTCGAAAATATTGATGCCTTAAGCTGGGATCTGCAGGGCGAGCTTTTACGAGTCATGCAAGATATGGAGTTTCAAAGAGCCACAGAGCTGAAGTCAACCAGATTCAAGGCAAGACTCATTCTGTCTGCTGCCGACGAGCTTGCGGCAAAAGTCGAAGACGGAAATTTTAGACAAGATCTGTACTACCGCATTCAGGTATTGCCAATCACCATACCCTCGCTCACTGAACGTAAAGATGACATTCCCGCGATAGCAGAAGAATATGCTCGCTGGTATGGAGAGCGAGTGGCCAGAAAAGTTGAACTTACCCCTGCACTGAAAAACCTGCTCAAAGAACGGGAATGGCCAGATGGAATCCCACAATTTTATGAAGCAATCAACAAAGTTCTTTCATTTCGAGAGGTCAAACAAACCGGGGTTGAACTTGATATGATTAAAGAAGTAAATGCTCCTGAGATGAAATTTTTACGGGAAGACAATGGTTCTCTACCGGCACCTTTATTCAATGAACTGGTTACCAATCCCCGCTTGACTCTCGAAGATCTTGAGAAAGAATATATCCACCGGGTTTTGACAACAAATCGCGGAAATATGTCTGAAAGTGCAAGGTTGTTGGGAATTTCCCGCAAGACCCTGTACGACAAAGTGAAGAAATACGGGCTTACTAAAAAGTCTGCCACAGGTTAAATGGGTACCGGCGCTTTTACCCGGGTGATTGCGGGCAGCCTCAAAAACCGCCGTTTACCATTGCCAAGCGATCTCGGCAGTGAACGTTCGGTTACTACCAGTAAAATTAAAGAAAGTGCTATGCACATGCTGCTTTCCCGTACGGTCAATTTTTCAAGTGTAGTTTTTTACGATTTATTTGCCGGTTCAGGCCAGATCGGGATTGAAGCTTTGAGCAGAGGTGCTGCGGCCTGTGTATTTGTTGAATGGGACGAGAAGCGAATCTCAGCGATTCGAAAACTCTTATTCGAATTGAATCTGCAAGAGAAAGCCTCGGTGTATCGAAAAGACGGATTGCGTATGGTTCCCCAGATTCTCACAGAAACCGTTCCACGGGCAGAGGCTGCCGGTGCCAGAGAAGTCGTTATCTATGCTGACCCTCCCTATGGTCTCGAACGCAAAGGCCGCTATTTTGCAGATCTGTTGCTGCAGAATTGGTATAAATCAACGCGCAATAATGAACTGAAACCTATTTTTGAGAAGGCCTATCTGCTGCTGCAGATACCAACCCCGCCCACCCGGCAAATCTCGCCCGAAGTTTATGATCGTATAACCGGTCAGGCAGACAAAGGCTCACGTTTTGGCAAAAATGCACTTGCTTTGTTCAGCCATGATTTTGCGGATGAAAACCGCGCTCAAGCTGCGCAGCCCGTTTAAGAGAAGCGCGAAGCCACTTTAGCTCGACCTCTTGTGCATCTGGCTCTAATAAAGGCGTACGCAATTTCTGCTCTATCATTTTCTCATTCAACGTATACAGGGTCGTCGCTGCGCTTACCGACAAATTCAAACTTTCACAGAAACCGACCATGGGAATTTTGAGCCGCAGATCTGCACTTGCCAGGGCAGTTTCTGAAAGTCCCAGATGCTCGCTGCCGAATAAAATGGCGGTGGGTTGTTTCGGCACAAAATCTGAAAGTGATACAGTATTGCCATGCGGGGTAGTCGCAACTATCTGGTAACCCCGTTGTTTGAGCTTTGTTATACACTCTTCTGCTGTCGAATAACGATGCAGTTCTACCCAGCGGTCTGAACCCGATGCCACCCGGGCCGATACCCTGAATTTGTTGCGATTTTCAATGACGTGCAGCTCTTGAATTCCAAATGCATCACAGCTGCGTATCACAGCGTTTGCATTGTGGGGGTCGTAAATATCTTCTACAACGGCGACCAAAGAGCGGGTTCGCTGTGCCAATACCCGCGCAAT
This sequence comes from Leptospiraceae bacterium, assembly GCA_020440825.1. Taxonomy (GTDB): domain Bacteria; phylum Spirochaetota; class Leptospiria; order Turneriellales; family Turneriellaceae; genus JAGRNJ01. The sequence continues at coordinate 39,603 of JAGRNJ010000017.1, forward strand.
TTTTTCTTTTCTGGCTTCGGTAAGAAATCCCGCCAGGTACTGGTTTAAATTCATACATCGGACTGTAACTTTGAGAGAGGGTAACAACCATTTTCATATTTTTGGTTTACAGAGCATCTTACCGCACAATCTACATTAAAGAACATGGCAAACAAAACTACCAAAGGAAAAGAAATCAATTTTGAAGAGGCATTGACCGAGCTTGAAGAAATAACGCGCAAACTCGAATCAGGCAAAGAAACTCTGGAAGAAAGCATGGCCCTATACCAGCGGGGTATTGAATTGAAATCTGTCTGTGAGAACAAACTGGGGGATGCAGAAGGCCAGTGGAAAATTCTGCGCAAAAAAACAAACTCTGAAGAGTACACAGAAGAAAACCTGTCTATGCCCGACCACTCAGACAAAAACAACTAAGATGAATAAAGAAGTCTTACCAGCCATGGAAGGCGTATTTGCAGCGACCATTGACTCACTGCAACTTTCCCGCCAAAATCCGAATTTTTTATCTTCCCTTGAGAAGGCAGCAACCCAGATGTCGCAAACCCCCGGCAGAGTGATCTTGACCGGTATGGGCAAGTCTGGTCTCATAGCGCGCAAGGTCGCTGCCACACTCACCTCAACGGGTTCGCCTTCTGTATTCCTGCACCCGGCAGATGCATTGCATGGAGATGTCGGCAACGTACAAAAGAAAGAAGTGGTATTGGCATTCAGCAATTCAGGAGAGACCCGGGAGATCGTTGAGCTGTTGCCACATTTACGCCGTTTGGGCAGTCGACTGATTGCCGTAACCGGGAAAGAAACATCTACTCTCGCACAAGAGGCAGATACAGCCATCACCTATACCCTGACCCGGGAAGGCTGTCCGCTGGAACTCGCGCCGATGGCATCGACGACAATTTCTCTGATGATTGGTGATGCTCTTTCTGCAGCCTTAATAAAACTTAAAAATTTTAAACGAGAAGATTTTGGTCTGTTTCATCCCTCGGGGGCATTGGGACAGAAACTGCTGACCCGGGTCAAGAATGTCATGCAGAGCTCGTCGGCAGCTTTTATCCAGAAATCTTCTTCGTTCAGTGAAATTGTCACGGCAATGGTCTCGAGCAATCTGGGTTGCGTTCTGGTACTCGGCAGTAAAGGCCATGTGCGAGGCATCATCTCAGATGGCGATTTGAAAAGAATTCTCTCAAATGTTGAACATGATCAGATCTGGCAAAAAACCGCTCTCGACATTATGTCTGAGAATCCGACCTGCATTGATGCCGAGGCCTTGGTCGAAGCTGCGCTACATATCATGACTGAGAAGAAGGTATACACCCTACCGGTAATTGACCGCTTGAAAAAACCGGTCGGTATCGTGCGGATGCATGATATCGTACAATAGAGAAAGCCCAGATCGATTATTTCACAAGAGCAGGCTATTCTGAAAAGTAATACCGGGCTTCATTGATGATCACTGCATCATTATAAGATTCGACCATCCCCACGACGTGCAGAATACCACCGAGTACGCTGCCGACAACCCCTGTCCAGAGATTTGACTGGGTTCCGGATGTGAGCCCGAGATATAAATAATAGAATGATAGCAGATAAACGGTTGTTGTTGAGAGGCAGAAGGCAATCCCTTTGACATCTTTTCGTAAATAGAACTCGCCACCACCCGGCAAAATCAAAGAGAGCAGACAGGCCAAACGTGGATCTTTGTATGGGATTTTACCAATTCCGGCATCTTGCGCCTTTTTATCTGACATCATGTCTTCAGGCGCAGAAACCCGGGACGGTTCATTGACAACCCGGCGCGGAGTATTTTCAAAAGGATCTTTTTCTTCGTTGCTGAAAACCTGATCTTCAACGGTCTGTGCAAGCAATGATGGCGTAATGGAATATTGAACCAGAGTTACCGCCATCAGGAATATGCCTGTTAACCGTATACTCAAACCTGATTTTCTGCTTTTTCTGTTCATCGTTTACCCTTCGAGAACATGGCCGGCAGCATCCACATTTTTGCCGGCAGGCTCATCGAATGCCATTTCTACTCTATTGCGCCCGGAATGTTTCGCGCGATATAAAGCCTGATCACATCTTTCTATAATATCGTGATTATTAAAATCTATTTTAGAATTAAATTCTGCTACCCCGATTGAAACTGTAACTTTCAATTCTTTGTCGGGATGTGAGGTCTGCGGATTTTTAACCCTCAGTTGTTCGACCGAGCGTCGCACATTTTCTGCAAACTCCAGGGCAGCTGCACCATTCATACCGGGAAGAATCACCGCGAATTCTTCGCCACCATAGCGAGAGGGAACATGATTTGCGCGAGCCAGCTTCAGTAAAGTACCGGCAACTTCTTTCAAGACCACATCGCCAACCTGGTGGCCATAAGTATCATTGAATGGTTTGAAATGGTCAATGTCTGTTAAAATCAGGGACAGCGGATGGTTTGTCTCTTCACTGATTTCCATTTCTTCCCGTAACCGGGTCTGAAAAAAGTGGTGAATTTTGAGCTTGGTCATCATATCGGTAGTTGCCAGCTCGTATAATCTTGCATTGGCTACGGCAGAAGCTGTAATTGCCCCCAGATCATGAAGAAAGCGTTTTTCTTCTGGGGTCAGCTTTTCGCCACTTGCCTTGGGCCCCAGTAGAATTATACCGATAATGCGGCTTTTATTGCGCAGCGGTACAATCGAAGTACCTGCAGCCAGTTTGTTTATTTTTGCCAGCACGGGAGCAATTCCCGGGTATTTAGGAATCAAAGGATCCAGTTCATCTACAGATACAACATCAATATTTTCAATGAGAATTGCTTTGGTAAAATCAGATTTTTCAGGGACAATAATGGGATCTGCTTCATCTTGCTCCAGATTGATAGAAGCATTGTGCAAGGTCATATTGTGGGTGTCAGCAGCCTCGGCAACCAGCACCCCGACCTGGGTAATCTGTGCCATGGTCAGACAAGAATGCAAAATAGATTCAATCAATCGATTGATTTCAAGCGTCGAACTTACAGATTTAGACAAATGGATCAGCTGGTCTTTCCAGAAGATTTTGGTCTCATACGGAATAAGCGCGTCAAGAGAATGCTCAGTACCAGTTGAATCTGACTGCATATACAAATATCAACCATCGCCTCAGCCTTACAAGCAAAAAGTTTACACTGTGTCATGAAACCTCACGTAGGGCAATGATTGATGCTGCATTGTTAAGAACTGAGCAGGGAATACATACTTTGCAGAATTCTCTGCAAAAAAGACACTCTGAGCCATCGCTGGCAAATGACCTCGAGAAACTGTTGAACGAGAGAAATTCTTTAACTCGAGAGCTCGAAGATCTTCAGGCATTGCGCAATCGTCGTTCAAAAGAACTGGGGCAACTGAAAGCAGAAGGGAAAGAAGACGAATTCAACAATGCAAAAGAAGAAATGAAGACAGTCTCTGATCAACTTGCGGAACTGAAAACCCGGCATGAAGAAGTAGAACAGAGTTTTTCAACTCTGCTGTCAAATATACCAAATATCCTGGATGAACGGGTTCCTGAGGGGGCGGATGAATCTCACAATGTCGTAGTGAAAACCATCGGCGAATTACCTGAGTTCTCTTTTGCTCCGAAACCCCATTATGAATTACTGGAAAACGGCGCACATATTGATCCTGAACGCGGAGCAAAGATATCGGGATCAAGATTTATAGTGTATAATGAGAAACTGTCAAAACTTGAGCGGGACCTTCTCGCCTTAATGCTTGATATTCAAATAGAAAATGGCTACCGGGAGCGCAGTGTGCCTCTGCTCGTGCGCGATGAAGCCATGTTTGGCACGGGACAGTATCCGAAATTTGCAGAAGAATATTATCGTATGGATCGAGACGGTTTGAATCTGATTCCGACCGGCGAGGTACCCCTGACCAATCTATTTGCAGATGAGATTATCCCAGAAGAAGACCTGCCCTTGTGTCTCACAACTCAATCTGCATGTTTTCGAAGAGAGGCGGGCAGTGCAGGCAAAGATACCCGTGGACTGGTTCGGGTTCACCAGTTTATGAAAGTCGAGATTGTCCGGTTTACCACCCCTGAAAACAGTGCTGAGGAACTGGAAAAATTGACCGAGCATGCTGGCCAAATTCTGCGAGCACTGCAGCTACCCTATCGGCAGATCTTGCTGTGTGCGGGTGATACATCCTTCTCGTCATCAATGACTTATGACCTGGAAATCTGGATGCCCGGTCTGAATCGCTGGCTGGAAATTTCCTCCTGTTCAAACTTCCGGGATTTTCAGGCACGAAGGGCAAAAATTCGGGTCAAAAATAAAGAAACGGGCAAGAATACCTACCTGCATACTCTGAATGGCTCAGCCGTGGCCGCAGGTCGACTGCTCGCAGCCCTGACAGAGTATCACCAGACGCCAGAAGGGGGTATTGATTTTGATGCAATCGATGCGAAAATCTCGAAGGTGCGCCAGTTACTTGGCGGGAAAAACAATTGAGATATACTCCGCAATTTTTTTATGTTCATTCGCAGAGATTTTACCACTCGAACGGAATTCCTGCAATAAATTCATTGCGTATACCTGGGAAGACTGAGAACCTTTTTTCTGCTTGTTCGCGTCATAAAAATAATGTCGCAACAGCCTCTCTCGTATAACCGGAACATGCTCGAGCATAGCATAAAATTTTTCGAGCAGAACGTTAAAACGTGAACAGGTAAACTGCAAAACATTTGTGTAAGACGCCGCATTGCCCATTCTGGTGTAGACATGAAAGGCCTTGAAACGCCGATCATACTCAATTCGGTAGGCATACGGTCGCTCTGAGAAGGTGTCTAATTCCAGCAGAAAAATGATGCGGTTATGTTCGTAACGGCCCCAGACCTCTGTTTTTCGCGGGTCTCCGTATTCAATTGCCAGATCAGGATTATGACGGAACTTTTTTCTAAAATTGCGCAATGCCAGGTTCATTTTGTACTTGAGCAAAAAGGAAAGCATATCTCATGCTTTAATTATCGAGTCGCCAGACAAGGCAAATTTAAGGGCAGCCTAAAAAAAGCAGGTTTTTCAGAGCCCTATGGGAACTCATTCACAGGAAACTTATTTTTTTATCTTGTAAATGTAATTTTTTAGAGGTGCACTTAACTTAAATTTTCCGGTAAAAACTTGACCGTCCGATCAATGCTTTCATAGTATCATGATGGCACAAATTCTGAGTTCTTACCGGGAGATTGCGCCTTTTATGCGTTCTTTGCTGATCGATGGGCAAGGAAACTTTCGCACTGTTCTGCGTACCCAGCTGGCCAATGTATTTATGGATCTGGAGACCTGTACCTCAGATAAAGATATCGCCAATACACTCAAAAAAGAATCCTATAATGTAGTATTTATTGATAGTTACTCTCCGGCTTCTAACCCGTTCGATCTGCCCGAAGTAGTGAGAAGCTACCAGCCCGATTCTGTCATTATTTTACTGGTTGACGAAGATGATATACAGAGCCTGAAAAAAGGAGCACGCAGCGATATCGATGGTTTTCTGGTGCGGCCCTTTACCAGAATTGATATTCGCCATATTCTGCGCAAAGTAATGAATGTTCAACTCTCATCCCGCAGGTTTGATGAATACAGACTGGAATTGAACAAAAATCTCGGTCCTAGTGTCAACTTAGCAGGTGCCAAAGAATCAGAAAAGACAAGTTTTTATCGTGACCCTTTGACGGGTCTGTACAATCGATTATCGCTGCTCGAAGATATTGAGAAGCCTGGTGAAAAAGCTCTGGTTTTGTTGAACCTTGATAATTTTTCCCAGATCAACCTGGGCTATGGTTTTCAGTTTGGTGATGAAATTCTCAAGGCTGTGGGTAACTACCTGCTGACAATGGCGCCGAGCAATGCCCGTACTTACCGTCTACCTGGCGACGAATTTGCAATTATATTGAATAATCCTCTACCCGATCAAGAGGCGATGCTTTCGAGTATGCTACATTCTGAAGTTCCTCGCCTGAATTTAATGGTGCTCGAAATAGGGGTAAAAATCGGCTGCAGCATTGGCTATGTACGCAGCTCAGATAAAGACATATACCGATATGCAAATATTGCCCTGCTTGAATCCCGTTCTCGAGGTAAAGGCCGGGTTCAACAGTTCAGTTTCGAACTGAATTTTGAGCGTAAACAGAAAGAAAATATTGTCTGGATAAATCGACTCAAAAATGCATTTGAAGAGGGCAGAATTCAACCCTGGTACCAGCCAATCATGGAAAACGCTACCCGTCAGGTTCGAAAATTTGAAAGCCTTATTCGTATGCTCACCCGTCGCGGGGATGTAATTTCACCTGCGAATTTTTTAAAGCCCGCAGAAATGGCCGGCCTTTTGCCTCTGATTACCGGGGCTGTCGTCGAAGCAACCCTGCCATTGGCCAAACGCCATAATCTCTCTTTTTCAATCAATATCAGTGATCAGGATTTTCGAGGTCTTTTTCTGGTAGATTATCTGGAACGAAAAATCGAAGAACTGGAACTCGACCCCGCTTTGATCACACTTGAAATTCTCGAAGACCCCGGTTCAGGATTTCCAGAAGAGACAGCAGAACAGATACGCGTTTTGCGCAACATGGGCTTCAAGATTGCGTTAGATGATTTTGGGGTCTCAGGTTCAAACTTTTCAAGATTGAATGATTACCACCCAGATTATATAAAAATAGATGGCAGATTTGTACGCGGTGTAGCGAGCAATAAAGACAACCAGAGAATTGTCAACATGATACAGCAGCTTGCCCATGGCATTGGTGCAAAAACAATTGCAGAGTTTGTGGCAAATGAACAGGATTTCAACTTTTTAATTGATTTAGGCGTTGACTATACCCAGGGTCATTACGTGGGAGCTGCAGCCCCTTTCTCTATCAAAGACTTAAATTTAGCATAATCTCGTATGAATGGCAGATTTTCTCTCATTAAAATCTTGAAAAGCACTTATCAAAACCGTTTTCTGAAAATTAAAAACAGAATATTTTTCTGTTCAGACAGGTCAAAGTCGAAAAATAAAATACTTCTTTTTTCAGTTTTTATTCTTTTATTAAATTGCCAAATTTTACATGCGGCAGATTCTCTCTTCACCGATGATTTTTCCAGCTATCCTCTGGGAACGATTACAACCGGGGCTATGACTTCTCAACTACCCGCATCGGGTACAAACTGGGGAATTTCTGCTGGAACAGCCAATTTAAGCATTCAATCTGACACGAAATACAACAGTGTTTTGAATATTCAATGCACAAGTTGCCCGGGAACCAGATTAGTCGTTGATACGAACTTTCCTGATCAATACGATGACAGAAATATGCAACTACAAATTCCACTGTTGCTCGACTCAAACACAGTTGTTGAATTTTTTGCGCGAGGAATTACCAGCGAAGGATCGCCTACACTATATCAAGTTGTACTGCAAAACGGAACTATTCGAGTCAATTCAGTCTTGACATCTTTTACATATTCATTTAACAGCTGGTTTCTGTTGGAGATTCAAGGGCAACTCGAAACAAATAACACAAATTGTGCAAATTATGCCTGTACGACTGTCTATATTAATCGGCAATCAATCGGACAATTTAATGCTGTTTCTTCTTTCCAGAGTATTGGCCCGAATACAACCAATGGGAATGGCTTTGTTACCTATGGAGAGATACGCATTGATTCAGGCAATATTAAGGTTGGCAGCGTAACCGCCAAGCGCTCTACCACCGCCTTTCCCGACCCGAGCAGCAACGGAGAGACAACCCCGGTTCTCGCGCCAAACAAATTTGTTGCCTCAAAGCATAACGGGGTGCAGTTCTTTAATTTAACCGGCAACGCCAGTGTCAAAATTTATGATCTCTCTGGCGAACTGAAATACCAGAAGAGCAATGTAGTCCCCGGTGAAATCTGGGATGTAAAGGGCAATTCAGGCCAAAATTTGAGCAGCGGAATTTATTTTGTGGTAATTCAAACCAGTTCGGGAGAAACTCATCGTCTAAAGCTCGCGGTTATCAGATAGGTGGGAATAAGAATCTTCTATCTGCACAATAGACGAAACCGGTATACGCAACTGGCCACCGATTGTATCCAATAATATAAATCGATTCTCGAATCCGCGTACTAACCCTCGAAAGATAGAGCCTTCATCGGTTTTTATCAAATGAAAATTTTTGATTTCAGGTTCATTGGGAACGTAAATCAAAAACAGAGGTACAGGCAGCAGAATCCAGTTACCCTCTCGAAGTGCCAGATCATATCTACTCAATTGAGTTGCTCTCTTCAATTCCATTTCAATGTCGAGCTCGGGGGTCAATAACTGATTGTCTGCCAAATACTCCCGAAATCGTATCACACGGGAACGGTCATCCGCCAGTTGCCTGATTTCACTGTGTGATTGAATATTTTCATGAAAGGTAACAGAGGCGAGATAGAGCATACCATCAATGGGCGAAGGTTTCAGCAATACTGAAATATCTGTATTATAACCTTTAAAGTCTGTATTGATGCCCAAACCAAACGTGATTGGCGATGTTAAAAGAGTAGAATCATAGGTTGAGCGTAGAGAAAGCTCACTGCCAGAAAGAGAATAGTTCAGTTCAAGCCCGGGTTGAAACCCAAGGCGGGAGTCATGATAGACTGCATATGCGACTGTCTCAAAACCAATCGATTGCCAGGTACCGGCATACCCTAACCCGCCTAAGATTCTTGTTGGCAGGTTTTCTGAACCCGTATCATATTGTACCGGGGTACCCAGATTTCTAATCTGGAAAGACAGCATGATCGATTCATCGAGAACTGTAAATGCGCGCTGAATAGATAGATCGCTTGCAAAAGCATGCGCAGAATATTCATCAATAGATGAGTACAAATATTTAACGTTTACTCCGGCCAACATTTGCCAGGGCAGTGTATTAGACCAGTGGGCAGTAGTGAGCCAGGAGCCTGCTGAAATAGAACCAACAACTACTGCATCTTCATCATATTCCGTAAACTCTCCTATGCCCAGACGCGAGACAGCCAGGCCCAGGTTTCCGAAACCAAATGAGGGGAAAAAGGCAGCAGCTTGAAATACATTCGATTCCAGCGGTAGTCGATAGAAGCCCGCACTAAAAATTATTGGTGATTCCGGGGATACCTGTGCCAGCAAAGCAGGGTTTCGATCAAGCTGGTCAATATCCCCGGAGGTCAACAGATTCCCCGCTGCCTGCCTGGCGTGAGATTCAAGATTCAAAATACTGACATCAGCCCTTAAGACTTCGGGTAAAAACAGTAACGAAACAATCGCAATGAATAATCTTACAGTGACTGTATTTCCCATGAAAGATTTTCCCTGGCTTTAGACTCATACTTCTCTTGAAAATACGAAGTTTTGTAAAGCTTCTGTCGTTTGAGAAGATTTGAAAGAACTTTCTTACGCCCTGCATTGAACTCCTGATCAGTATAGATTGAGTACTCTTTGCGAATATTCTGCAGGTAAGTCTGATACGTTTCTCGGTCTGAACCGAGAATCGTTAAATCAGCATCGAGAAACAGGTTGAGATCATTATTATCGAGCTGGGTATGGTCTTTTGTCGCTAAAATCATTCGCTTACAGTTTTCAATATCAGCAACAGGAATATTTAGATCTTCTAATTCTGCACTCGCAAATTCGGCACTTTCTGCTTCTGAATCTGATGAATTTACATTATACACGATATCATGATAAAAGACCGCCATCATTACCTGAGACAAATTTTCAATTATAGTTTCAACTTTTTGCAGCTCACAAATTACATCTGACAAATGCTGCAAAGTATGATAGAACCGACTGGCAGAACTGTAAGCAGATTTAATTTTCTGATATTTTTCGAGAATTTTTTTGTCAGAGATTTTGTTTCGAGAAAGATTAGAAACGTGAATGGTGTACACATCCTGAAGTTCCATTATTGAATGACCTCAGCCGTTTTTACTTCACCGGATCTGATAATTTCTGTACGTGGTATTTTCATTGGTCCGTACAGGGTTTGAATCTCGACAAACTCTGTCGTTTCCTGTAAAATCTCACCGGTAAGATTTCCCAGAGACCTGGTCTCAATAAAACTGAGAGTCTGGGTGTTTTTCTTGAAATAAGTTTTAAGTTGAGATACAGACAGGTTATTCAGTTTTTCTTGGGGAAGCATTTTCTTTTTGCTTGCTTCAATGCGTACAGTTTGTATTTTTTCTAATTGTTTTTGCAATTCACCTAATTTGTTTTCATTTTCAGGATTGATCTTTGCCAATTCTACTGACCCCTCTGGAATATCGGCAATAGTTGCGAGAGTTTCTCGTGCTTCCTGCAAAAGTTCATTTTCCCGGTTGAGTGTGAGCCCCTTAGTGATGCTTTCGGCCTGAGAAAGAAATTGGCTGTCTCCGTTTTTAATGCCATTGGCAATTGACTCAGCTTTCAGGGAATCATCTCGACTGTAAAAAGAAAAAAGAAGATACAATCTACGATTGGCCGCAGCAGACCAGATTCTGTTTTTCTGTTCTACCAGTTTTTGATAATCGAGTATAGCCGATTGAGTATCTCCTGCCTCTTCTTTTGCCCGAGCCAGAAAATAAAGAATCTCAAGGTTTTTCTCGCGGGGCTTGATTTTCTCAAAAGTGTCAATAGCATCCCGATAGGCCATAATTTCAAAATATGCTTTGCCTTTTTTGGCAGACAACTTCATTTTATCTATCTGGGTTTTTTGCTCTGTCAAACGGTTAAGTTCATTATTGATCTTAAATGCTACCTGGGCGATTCCTGAGCCGGGGGATGTCTCGATTGCTTTTCTTAAATAATCACGGCCTTTTTCTCCTTTCCCTTGTAGAGCCAGGCAGAAACCAAGGTGCAGATACACATAGGCTGCTTCAATACTGTTCAGCTCAAATTTTTCAAGTACTTCGCTGTATACAGCAACAGCTGCAGTAAACTCCCGGCGTCTCTCAAAAATATACGCTATCTGCAGAAGTTTTTCATGTTGAAAACTGTCACTGATGCGATATGGCTCTGTTAACGTAATAAACGCGGCAAAGTTAATGATGTACACAGCGGGATTCTTGAGAAATGCATACGAAGGTTCTTCAACTGGTAATTCACGTATCTCAGATAAAACAGTCATCATTCGACTTTCCTGCAAAAGAGATTCTGTAGACTGAATCGACTGAGAATTCTGAAAAAGCATGGTAAAACGGGTCAGCAGCATATCAGATGAAACATCATATGTATTTTCATTATTCCGCAGAGCAAAGCTTACCTCGTTGATTCTCAATTCATTAACAACCTCAAGTATCAGGAAAGTAAGAATCACAAGACATACAAGAAGAGGTGCAAGTAACCAGCGGTAAGGTTCGAACGGAAACCAGGCAGCCCGGGGTTTCGAAAAGTTTTGTTCAGACTCTTCCATGATATTCAAATACCATCAAGGTGTGATCATCAAATCGCAGGCTCTGTTCTGAGAATTCATTGAGGGCATCTTTGATTTTCTTTTTCAATTGATCGGGTGGTAGATGTCCAAAATCGAGTACTAGCTGTTGTAATCTTTCTTCACCAAAGGGTTCGCGCTGTTCATTTTCAGCTTCTGAAATTCCGTCCGTATAAATTACCAGCTTATCGTTTTTGTTCAGTATTGTATTTTTCGTTTCATATTGAATTGGTGACGGATGCATACTACCGACAAAGAAACCATCTGTATCGAGCAGCTCGATAGTTTTTGTCTGATCACGGTAGACGACCCCCGGCTTGTGGGCTGCGTTCGAATAGCTCAATTTACCATCGGGCGAGAGCACAGCCAGAAATGCAGTCAGATAATCAGGAGTTGAGACAGCAGCTTCTATCTCGCGGTTTACCGTAGTCAAGATTTCAGAAGGGTCTGAAGAATGATGTATTGCATCGAGAAAGAAAATACGCGCCATAACTGTAATTAGTGCCGCAGGAACCCCGTGACCCGAGGCATCTGCCAGTAAAATTGCCACAGCACTGTCTGGCAGCTTGAAGAAATCATAGTAATCTCCCGACACTTTATGCAGCGGTGAAAAATCAATTTCTACTCGAAAAAATTCAAAATCTGGGGTACGACCAGAGAGCATGCTTTCCTGAATCGAACGAGCCATGTCGAGTTCCATCTGCATCATATCATCTTTCGTTTTGAGATCATCTACGGTTCGCAGCAAAGATTCAGTTCGCTCACCCAGGGAAGTGGTCATCTGGTTAAAATAATGAACCAGTTGAGCCAGTTCATCTCGGTGAGAAGGAACTTTCACCCTGACAGAAAATTCTTCCTGAGTCACCTGCTTCGCGGCCTCAGACAGGTTTTTCACAGGTTTCAAAACGGTCTTATACAGATATATACCAAACAAAGCCTGTACCAGTAAAAGTACAAGAATCATAAGAGCACCAAATCTGAAAAGCCCTGCCAGTTCGTCTCGAATCTGGGGTAGGTCATATTCAATCAGCAAAGCACTGGCCGGGTTGGTTTTCCAATACAGCGGAATCATAACTGTCAAACTAAAGTTTATTGCATCGGGCTCAAGCCAGTAGAGGGTATTGGTCTGTTCTTTTCGCTGCAAGGCTTTGAAAATCAGTTGTATTTCTTTTGCAGAAACCGTTGTTTCTTTAGAATTACCGGAATATAAAAGTCTGCCATCGTCGGTAATAATCTTTATCTGTTGAGCATTCTGGAACGCTGAATTTTCTTTGAGTTTCTGTAAAACCGGCTGATAGTTTTCAATCTTAAACGAATTGTTCGAGGCAGCTAAACGAGCTGAGTTGAGTTGTTCTTTAATCGATTCGGTAAACACAACCGCATCAATACTGGCAAATGCCAGAGATTTTTCTGAGATAAGTCGCATCTGGCGGGAACCTGTTGAGACCCAGAAGAATAAAACATTTAACAGGGTAAATCCCAGATAAACCAGACTGAGTCTTACAATGAGACCATATTTTCTGGATTTTTTTTGAGAAATGGCTGCCATATGAATGCAGTTATGCACCGCAATAGCCAATAAGCAAAAGAAGGGCAGTAAGAAAACTGATTTATTGAATATTCAGGACCCGACCAATTCTGGTCGAATCGAACATATTTTTAACGTACTTGCTTAAATTAATAAAATACACTTTCTTTTTCTGTTTAATCGATAAGTCGTGTATTCTGACGAACACACCGAGAACCGCAGAGTCGATAAAATCAAGTTCTGACACATCAACCGACATTTTTTCTGGTGCTCTTTCAAGAGCTGTCGACAATTGACGCAACAATTCTGAAGATTTCATGATATCAAGACGGGATATATTAAACTTTACTAAGATACCGTCTGGTTGCTCTTCAATATCGACCATTGGTCACGCTTAAAAATTAAGATTGAAAAGGCAAGTAAAAAGCTTACAGAATTCTGTTGTCCAGGGCAAATTTTACCAGGCCTGCAGTATTCGAAATACTCAGTTTCTGCATGATATTGGCGCGGTGTGTTTCTACGGTGCGGATGCTGATGTTCAGTTCATCTGAAATATCCCGGTTTTTCATGCCACTTGCAATTGATTTCAAAACTTCAAGCTCACGGCGAGTCAAAAGTTCAAGACTTGGCTCAGGATCAGCCCCTGCAAGATATTCTTCGGCCAGAAAAGTGACCAGCTCTGAAGAATAACTTTTACGCCCGGCAATTATTTCCTGGATGGCACTAATCAGGCGTTCGAAAACATCATCTTTGAGAATATAGCCATCCGCCCCTTTTAACACTGCCTGTTTAAAGTACTCTTTCTCACGGTGCATAGAGAGAATTAAAGTTTTAACCTGTGGAAATCGATGGCGAATAATATCGAGGGTCTGCAGACCGTTCATTTCTGGCATGGACAGGTCTAGAATCACCAGATCACAGTGGGTAGTTTCAAGTCGTTCGAGAAGCTCCCGCCCGTCAGATGCTTCTGCAACCACCTCAAGGCCATTCTCTCTGGAAATCAGGTTTTTGAGCCCTGAACGCAAGATTGCGTGATCATCTGCCAGAGCTATTTTTACAGTCTCAACGATTACTTCCCTTTTCATATCAACAACTCCCTGGGCAATGTGAATACGATTCGGGTACCCGAACCCTGACTCGACTGTATGGAAAGATTCCCTTCAATCAACAATGCCCGTTGCCGCATCAACGACAATCCCAGCCCATCCCGGGCACTGGTTGTGTCCTGTTGAAACCCTTTTCCGTCGTCTTCAATTTCAATCATGAGATTGTCGGCATCAAGCCTTGAGAGAATTTTTATGACGGATGGATTACCGTGTTTGACAGCATTGGTCACAGCTTCCTGGATAATGCGATAGACATTTATATCCCAGCCATTCTCAAAATAACTGTCAAGGTGATCAATAAATGTCTGAATTTTAATTTTGCAGCGGGTTGCGACAGAGTCTGCCAGTTCTGCGATTGCCCTCGCCAGACCGAGACTTTTCAAACGAATAGGACTGATCGAATGGGAAATATTTCTGACTTCTGAGATGGTCTGGGTCATATGCCGCAACAGTTCGTCTGTGCGGTTGTCATCAATCTGGTTACCTGCTCGAATATCTGAAATCAATGATTGCATTGAAAGCTTCATTGCAAACAGCATCTGCCCTACTTCATCATGAATTACACCTGAAAGTCGGCTGCGTTCTTCTTCTTGAACAGCAATCAGTCTGCGAGACAACTGCTCTACCTGGGCTTCTGAAGCTGTTATTTTCGAGAGATCGCGAATCACACCGACAAACACCCGTTCTTGACCCTTATCAATATCAGGAAATTCATTGATGGTCAAAAACACTGGTATCTCTTCTTTTTTTTTTGACATTGCAAGTACCTCACGTCCCCTGCCGATAATTTTTTTCTCTCCGGTTTCCATATAGTGGTGAACATAGCCTGCATGCCTGCTTTTTTCTTTTTCTGGCATTAAAATTGTTACATCCTGGCCAATCAATTCTTCGCGATTAAAGCCAAGAATCTTTTCGATCGCGAGATTACAATTCTGGATGATCCCGTCTTCGCTCATCACTACCAGCCCATCTTGAATGGTGTCTTGTACACTTTGCAGACGTGACTTTACAAATAACGCATCACGCGCAGATCTTCTAGCAGCAACCCAGGAGTGGTAGCAGGTAAAGAAGAGTATCGTACTCGATGCTGCAATAATTGAGTAGAGGATAACAGACTTGTATAACGGCAGTTTCACATCGTGAAAAATATAAACCGAACAAAACATAAGCAGGAACACGGGCAAAAGTGGAATAATAATCAGTTTTGCCCGGGACAAATCAACGCTCCGCCGGTAAAACCTGAATCAATTTACTTTCTGCAATTTCACCCTGATCTGCAAGATTGACCACCAGATCGATTTCCCAGGTTCCAGGAGACGGAAATACGATTTCACCGACAAATGTGTTCTCTCCCTTTTGAGTAAGTGCCATCTTTTTTATCTGGGAGCCGCCAGCCCGAAAGTCTGCACCCAGGCTAACGACTGTCTCTGTAGGAATTTTAACCGGCCCAAGCAGTTGCAGTTCAAGTATATTTTTGCCTGTATACAGATGACCGGCTGTATTAAGCCGGGATTTAGACCAGTCAACGTACCAGCCGTTCTTTTGTGCTAATGCACGCCGGTCTAAAGTTTCCTGGTAGTTGAGCCCTTTTTCGAAATATGCTTCATCCATTACATCCTGGTGTTTCTCAAATGCGATGGCGAGAGTATAGCCAATGGCTGCAAACATGAACAGGTAAAAAATACCGATCAGGACCAGAGCTTTTTTCAGTGATTTTGACATTAAATACTCTCCGGAAGAGAAAAACCGGAAGTCACTATTTTACTCTGCTCGGGGTTTTGCAGATTTTCAAGCTTGAAGGCCAACGGCACGAGACGCCTGGTTTCACCGGCTTCAGGCTTATAACGTAAAATCAATCGCAGTTTTTCATACCCTTCAGCCGGTATTTGAATTGTATCTGATTCATTCATAACTGTAAACCGGTCTTTATTTTCACCAATCAGAGTATAGCGTACTTTGAGCGGATCAAATGACTGGTTGCCAATATGCAATTCATAGGCATTTTGTACTCCCTCACCGGGAATCACAATATTGCTGATGCTGGCATCACGCAGGACTGTAAAATAGATGGGTACTCGTTTGTACAACAGCAAGCTGAAAATTCCCACAAGAATAAACAGCATAGTACCATACACAACAGTCCGTGGGCGCAGATACTTGAACTGTGCAGTCGGGTTTATGGTCTGTTCTATCGAACGATAGTCGATGAGAGTTTTTTTATCGTGTTTGCCCATCTCAATGGTACAGGCATCCACACACAATCCACAGGTAATGCAACCTACCTGCAGCCCCTCCCGTATATCAATACCTGTCGGGCAAACCAGATTGCACATATTGCAGGCAGTACAATCTCCTGTATGCTCTTTGACACCTTTCTGGCGGCGGGGCTCTCCGCGCTTGAGATCATAATAGACAATAGGACTGTGCTTATCGAGCAGAGCAGTCTGAAATCTGCCATAGGGACAGACATACTTGCACATATTTTCACGAAAATAAACCATGTTAAAGAACGCAGCCCCTGTGAAAGCTCCCCAGAATAAAATCCAGGTTTTTGGCTGCAGACTGCCGGGCACTGCAAAGATATCGCCGGCAGTGATCTGGTCGACCATAGACTCCCAGCGAACAAAATACCCCATGAAGACAAAACAGAATACAATAGAGATTATAACCCACGCGGGATAAACCCGGGCATGCACGCCAAGTCCCGCTGTTTTTTTCCCGTATTTTGTGCCGCCGACAAAACGACCAACAACATCATATACGTCAGTAAATAATGTCTGCGGGCAGGCATATCCGCACCAGATTCTTCCGCGCAGTGCTGTGAAGAAAAACAGCATAACCCCCAAGATCAGCAGCAGCACATGTAAAAAATACAATTCCTGCGGCCAGATCGTTAGACCAAAAATAAAAAATTTTCGAGCCGGTATATCGAGTAGAATCAGTGGACGACCACCAATTCGAATAAACGGTAGAATCATAAAAAGAGGGAACAGAATAAAATCGATTCTGGTTTTCCAGGTTCTGTAAAAACCCTGTATGGGTCTAGCTATTACCATTATGTATTCCTTGATAGAGAATTGTCATCGATGATGCGCTGAGCCAATTCCCGAATTCTTTTTCTGAATATGAGCGCATCTCGATGAACTTTAACTTACTTGGGCAAAATTGCCGAATTTTTATCTGCCAGCCAGGCCATAGTTTCGAGAACTTTCTGAGATCCGAAACTGTTTTTATGAGCAGGCATAGGCCCCTTAGAAGGCTTTTGTTTGATCTGTTCTACACTGATACCTTCCATAATTACCGCGTACATTGCTGCATCGGTATTCCCATGCAGAAACTGGTCGTCCATCAGGTTGGGACCCACCAGGCCGGTACCATCTGCTTTATGACAGGCTGCACATAATCCCGAAAAGTTTTTCTGACCTCTGGCTATTGCCCCTGCATCTGCCCGTAAAGGATTCGAACCGTCATCATTGAGTTTAACGGCCACTACGGTATGGGTCTTTTGATAATCTGCAATTTCCTGTGCATACTGTTCTTTTGAATTCCAGCCTAAGATCATAAGATAATAGATCACAAAAAAGACTGAAAAGACAATCCCTGCGATGAGCATCAGTGTCCACCATTGAGGCAGCCATCCCCGCCCTTCTTTTATCTCATCACCATCAAAATCATTCGGACCATAATCTTTAAATTTCATTTCAAACTCCTGCTATTCATACGGGCTCTTGCCTGCTCAGATATATTTCCGTCGATATCATCATCAAGCATATCAAAACGGATGTCTTCATGCATTTTCTTGTTTTTCCTGCGGTAAACCAGCCACGTAATTATCATTAGTGCGACACCCAAAATAGGGAGTCGCAGACCTTTGTAAATTCCTACCCAATCTTCCATACTTTATTTCCCCTTGGTATCGCGGCCAAGCTTGAGCAGATAAGCCACCAGAGCATCGCCCTGGGTTTTACCTTCTACTTCGGCTGGTGCATTTTTCAGTTCGTCATCACTGTATGGAACGCCAATGGTCTTGAGCGCATTCATCCGCGCTACAACTTCATCAGCTTTTATAGGTTTTTCAAACAGCCAGGGGTAAGCCGGCATAATGGAAGTCGGAACCATTTCTCTCGGATTAATCAAATGAGCTTTATGCCAGGCCGCAGAAGGCTGCAGACTTGCCTCGTGTGATAAATCAGGTCCGGTTCTTTTCGAGCCCCACAGAAAGGGGTGGTCATAGACGTACTCGCCGGCTTTGGAGTAGGGCTCAGCACCATATTCCCGGTTGATATCCCAGCGATCCGTTTCCCATTTGAAGGGGCGTATCATCTGGGTATGGCAGTAGAAGCAGCCTTCTGACTGATACACATCCCGACCTGCCAGTTCCAGAGCCGAATATGGTTTCACAGATGCTATTTTCTGCACATTGCCCTGCAGAAAGAACGGGGGTATCTCAACCAGACCGCCTATCAAGATTGCAATTGTAGTATAAATTGTAAAACGCAGCCCTCGATATTCCAAAGGGTGAGAAAATTTCTCATACCAGGTCAGCTTCTGATTTTCAGCGTTGTTATCATGTTGGTTATCATTTTGATTTGGCATATTTTCCTCTCTTTAGGCCTTGTCACCTTCGCGCAGATCAACCTGGGTAAAGCCTGAGCCTTTGTTTCCGATTGTTTTGATGAGATTATAGATCATCACCAGAAAGCCAAAAAGGAACAAACTGCCGCCTATACCACGAACGACCCGGTAAGGAAACAATACCTGTACAATTTCGACCCACTGGGGATACTGCAGTGCACCGGTTGCATCAGTCGCTCTCCACATTAAGCCTTCAGTGATTCCCGATACCCACATTGAAGCAACATATAACAGAATACCAATTGTCGCTGTCCAGAAATGGAACTCGGCGAGTTTTTCACTGTACAAATTTGTGTTCCAAAGTCGGGGCACCAGATAGTAAATAGCAGCAAATGCCATACCGCCTACCCAGCCTAAGGCACCACCATGCACATGGCCAATGGTCCAGTCGGTATTGTGGGAAATCGTATTGACCGAACGAATCGACATCATTGGGCCTTCAAAAGTAGACATACCATAAAAGGTTAAGGCAACCAGTATAAACTTGAGTGTCGCATCGGTTCTCAGTTTTTCTTTTGCCTGGGTTAACGTCAGGAATCCGTTAATCATACCCCCCCATGACGGAGCAATCAGCATGATCGAGAACAACATTCCCAGAGTTTGTGCCCAGTCAGGAATTGGTGAATATAATAAATGGTGAGGGCCAGCCCAGATATAAATGAAAATCAAAGACCAGAAGTGGATAATAGAAATACGATGACTAAAGATCGGCAAGCGGGTATGCTTGGGCAGATAGTAGTACATCATTCCTAAAATCGGAGTAGTAAGAACAAATGCAACCGCATTATGTCCATACCACCACTGGATATTCGCGTCGGTAGTGCCCGAGTAGACAGAATAAGATTTCATGAACCCGGCAGGGATTGCAAGATTATTGACAATATACAGAATCGCGATTGTAATAATTGTAGCAATAAAAAACCAGATCGCGACATAGATATGCTGTTCTTTTCGGATGGCCAGCGTCACAAAGAAGTTCACTGCAAAAATTACCCACCAGACCACGACCAGCAGGTCAAGTGGCCATTCCAGCTCGGCATACTCTTTACTCTGGGTAAACCCCATCGCAAGAGTAATAACAGCCCCAACCAGAGTAAGCTGGTACAGCCAGAACTGAACCCGGGAAAGCACCGGTGACCACATAGGGGTTTTCAATAGGCGCGGCACTGCATAAAATACAGTGGCAAACACTATAGAAAGGGTAAATCCGAAGATTATGCCATTGGTATGAATGGGTCGTAAACGACCAAAGGTTAAAAATTCAAACGGGGTATTCCAAGAAGGAAAAACCATTTGAAAGGCAATCCAAACGCCTATAGTCATTGCCGCCAAGCCATAGACAATAGCAGAAATAACATACCAGCGTACGATATTGTTATCATACTGCACTGATTGTGTCATAAATTCTCCAAGTAAAAGTTTTGTTGAGATACATTTCGCAGATTGTATACCATGCGGAATACAAAAAGTCAATCAAATCAACTACGTATTTTCTTCAGTAGAACTACCTAGAAAACACCTACAAGAGAGCTTATTCGCAAACTGGATTATTTTCGCATCATGCGCAGAGAATTGAGCAGCACGAGTATCGAGCTCGAAGCCATCGCAATTGCCCCTACGAGAGGAATAATTACCCCGGCAAAGGCAAGTGGCAACAGTGAAAAATTATAAACAAATGAAAAAATAAGATTTTGTCGAATTATTCTGCGTGTATTCAAAGCCGTTTTATGCAGTTCAACTAAGGTCATAAGTGAATTATTGAGCAAGAGAATATCGGCAGCGTACACCGACAGCTGCGAAGCTTCTGCCAGCGAGATCGCAACATCGGCTACTGCCAAAGCTTCTGCATCATTGAGACCGTCGCCGATAAAGCCAACGACCTGCTTGTGCCCCTTGCCGCGGGATTTGGCTGAATTCTGAATGAATAACGTCTTGTCGGCCGGAGACTGGCGTGCAAGATAATGGGTGATTCCTGCCTGCTCTGCAAAATATCGGGCAGATTCAGAAAGATCACCAGTCAACATTGTGGTCGAACAAAAACCAGAAAAGTATTCGACGGCCGATTTTGTCTCTTTGCGCAGTTCATCATTGAACCAGAACAGAGCGGCCTGCTTTTGGGAACCCAAAACAGCCAGGCCAACACAGGTTTCACCCGGGCGAGGTTGAAAATGAATGCGGATGCCTCTCTGCTCAAGAAAACCGGTAGAACCCAGCAACCAGTCTTGACCGTTAACCCTTGCCTGCAGGCCCTGCCCTGCAAAATGCTTCACCGTTTCTACCGGCAAAGAGCCGGCTTCAAGAGAGCGAAATGCTGCACTGACCGGATGAACTACGCCTGAGACAACAGAAATCGATTTACTCAAAGCCAAAAGCGTATCTTTTGAAAATTCATTTTCAAAATCGAATTCAATATCCTGCAGGCTCAGTTTTCCGGTGGTGAGAGTACCGGTTTTATCAAAACATAAAACATTCATCTGGGCAAGGTTTTCCATAGCACTGCCAGATTGCAACAGTGCCCCCTTTTCAAAAGCACGCTGCATGCCGGCGAGCAGTGCCGCAGGTACTGCCAGATTTAACGCACAGGGACAGGCTACAATGAGCAATGACACCGTATGCAAGACTGCAACGGCAGAACCGGCAGACATATAGAAATACCAGAAGGTAAAGGTGGCCACAGAAGAGACCAGAACAAAGGCAATAAAATAGCGGGCAATGCGACTGGTCAGTTTTGAAACCCCGGTTTCTTTACCTAGCGCATCTTCAACCCGGGCCGCTATCTGTGAGAGGGTATCTTTACCGGTTATCGAAATTACCTGCAGAGTAATTGAATTTTCAAGACACACTGAACCTGAAACTATCTTTTCCTGCTGTTTTTTTTCTACCGGCAGGTACTCGCCTGTCAGCAACGATTCATCTATTTGAGCAGAGGTATCGAGTAAAACGCCATCGAGCGGTACGGTCTCTCCCGGTTTGATAATAATCGTATCTCCCGAACCAACACTTTCCAAAGGGACTTCGGTTTCTACCCCATCTTTGAAAAGGTGCGCACTTTGCGGCAGAGAACGAGTGAGGTTTTCTACAGTGGTAAGAGCCCGCTGTCGCAGCCGAGACTCCAGAAAGCGACCGGTCAAGATCGCAAAGGTGACAAAACAGACACCATCAAAGTAGACCTCACCTTTCCCCTTGAAGGTGATGTAAACACTGTACAGATAGGCCAGGGACAGCCCCGCGGCTGTCAATATATCCATCGACAGTACCCCGTTTCTGAGTGCAGCCCAGGTGTTTTTAAAGAATGCCGAACCCGAGTAAAACAAGGTGATGGTTGCCATCACGAAACTGGTCAGGTGAAATAAATTACGGGTGTGTAAATCCATACCCGAAAAAAAGCCGGCATAGAGAGAAATCGAAATGAGCATAATATTCCCGGTAAAAAAGCCGGCGACACTCATTTTGCGCAGCAGATCGCCCGACAGGGAATTCTGGTTCTGTGCCCTGGCTGCATTGACATACAACAGTCGATATCCCAAACGGGCCGCAGACTCTGCAATTTTCCGCAAAGAAACCTGATTTTTATTCCAGCGAATTTTAACCCGACCGGTACTCAACTGTGCAGAGACTTCCTGTACCCCGGGAATTTCAGAGAGTACTTTTTCATTGAGCCAGACACAAGATGCGCAGTGTATTCCCTGCAGTAAAAATTTTCCGGTTGTGAATCCCTCGGAGTCTGACTCAAACCTGGATTCCCAGATTTCATAAGGCTCTGGAGAGCTTTGCTGGTTTACTTTTGGCGCAAACTCGGTGCGCAGTGAATAATAGTTATCGAGGCCTGAGCCATGAATGATCTGCCAGGCACTTTTGCATCCCCCGCAACAGAAATGCAGATTTGAGGCACCGTTTCCCGGCTCGGCTATTTCAAAAAGTGAGGAAACGTCTTGAGGAATCGATTCCCCGCAATGAAAACAGGAACGAAAACCATTCTTTTGTTTTTGCGACGGAGAGACTGCCACTACGCCGGTTTCATTTCAAGTTAAAGACTGCACGTACAGCAGATTTGCCAGCTTTGCAACTGCATATTTTTTCCATGGAACTCTTATTCAGGTAGCCTCTGAAAAAGTCCATCCATGAACTTTTTCAGAGCCAATTCTGCGCTAAACGCGCGGGAAAACATCCATGTTTTCCTGAATATCTTCCAAACTTTCAGTTTTCCAGATATTCAGGTTATTAAATGAGAGAAAAAATAAGGTTATAAAAATTGCTTTAATTTCAAATCTGTGCTAGCTTGAAACTATGAGCAACACAACGAGCAATACTATGAGTTTGAACTCGACAATAGAACTGGCAGACGGAAATAAAATTCCTGCTCTTGGTCTGGGAGTCTGGAAGACCCGTTCAGGAAAAGACTGTGAGAATGCCGTTCGGGCCGCTCTCGATTTCGGCTATCGGCATATTGATACTGCCCGAATCTATGGCAATGAAGCAGATGTCGGTCGGGCGGTTAAAGAAAGCGGTATTGATCGGGAAAAAATCTTTATCACCACTAAATTATGGAATACCGACCAGAGCAATGCAGC